>NZ_MSJQ01000396.1 GCF_014596515.1 Streptomyces sp. CBMA156 | reverse complement strand
ACCCGCGCCGACCGCCGCGGACCCGAGCACTCCGACCGAGCCGACCGCCCCCGCCGAGACGCCCCCCACCCAACCGACCGACACAACATCCGCGACCGCCACCGACACCGCCGCCGCGACGCCGGCGGCCACCGGCGACCCGACCCCCGCGAACGCGGCCGGTCCCACCGTGGTGGACGCGGCCCCGGCCGCCGACGCACCGCACGAGTCAGGGTCGATGATCCCGGCGGTGATCGGCACCGTCCTCGTCGTGGTGGTCGGCGTGGCCACCCTGGTCGCGCGGCAGCGCCGCCGACGGGCCGAGTGATCCGGTGACGATGCCCGACAAGCGTGACACCGGGTCCCCGCCCACTTCCTCCCCCGCCCGTGGCGCGGGGGCCCGGCGCAGCCCGCGCGACCTGCACCCGCTGGCCTGGTGGACGTGGGCGCTCGCCCTGGCGACGGCGGCCAGCCGCACCACCAACCCGCTGCTGCTCCTGCTCGTCCTCGCCGTGCTCGGCTACGTGGTCACCGCCCGTCGCAGCGAGGCGCCGTGGGCGCGCGGGTTCGGCTACTACCTGTGGGTGGCCCTGACCGTGGTGGCGATCCGGGTGGTCTTCCGGTGCGTCTTCGCCACCGGCATCACCCCGCACGACCACCTGCTCTTCTCCCTGCCGCACATCCCCACCCCGGACTGGTACGCGGGGATCCGGATCGGCGGCCCGGTCTCGTTGGAGGCCACGCTCTCCGCGGCCTTCGACGGGCTGCGGCTGGCCTGCCTGATCTGCTGCATCGGCGCGGCCAACACCCTGGCCAACCCCAAGCGTGCCCTGCGGGTGCTTCCCGGCGCGCTGTACGAACTGGGCGTCGCCGTGACAGTGTCGCTCAGTGTCGCGCCCCAGCTCGTGCAGAGCGTCCAACGCGTCGCCCGGGCAAGGCGGTTGCGCGCCGGGCGGCGCAAGGGCGTCCGGGCCCTGCGCAGCATCGTGGTGCCGGTCCTGGAGGACGCCCTGGAGCGCTCGCTGCACCTGGCCGCGGCGATGGACTCGCGCGGCTACGGGCGCTCCGGCACCGCCTCGCGCCGCTCCCGCCGGCTCACCGGCGCGCTGATGCTGCTGGGCATGTGCGGCCTGTGCGCCGGGGTGTACGGGCTGCTGGACGGAACGGCCCCCGCCGCGCTCGGACTTCCGGCCTTCCTGGCGGGGGCCATGCTCTGCGTGGCGGGCCTGCTGCTCGGCGGGCGGCGGGTGCGGCGCACCACCTACCGCCCGGACCGCTGGCGGGCCGCCGAGTGGGGCGTCGCGGGCTGCGGGGTGGTCGCCGCCGTGCTGCTTTTCGCCACCGTCGGCTACGACGCCACCGACCTCAACCCGTCCCTCTACCCGCTGAGTTGGCCAGCGCTGCCGCTCGTCCCGGTACTGGCCCTGCTGCTGGCGGGCGCGGCCGGGGTCCTCTCGCCGCCGCCCGGCCGTACGCCCGCACCCACCGCCGTGCCACGGCAGCGCCCGAGCGCACGCACCGACGGTGTCACGGCCGGCCACACAACCTCCGAGGTGAGCACGTGATCCGATTCGACCGGGTCGGCGTGGTGTACGACGGTGAGGCCACGCCCGTCCTGCACGACGTCGACCTCCACGTCCCCGAGGGCGAACTCTGTCTCGTGGTCGGCCGCACCGGAGTCGGCAAGTCCACCCTGCTCGGCGCGGTCAACGGCCTCGTGCCGCACTTCACCGGCGGCACCCTGCGCGGCCGGGTCACCGTGGACGGCCGCGACACCGCCCACCACCCGCCGCGTGAACTCGCCGACGTGGTCGGCGTGGTGGGCCAGGACCCACTGGCCGGCTTCACCACCGATACGGTGGAGGAGGAACTGGCCTACGTCATGGAGCAGTTGGCGATCCCGCCGGAGGTCATGCGCAAGCGCGTCGAGGAGACCCTCGACCTGCTCGGCCTGGCCGACCTGCGCCACCGCGCCCTGTACGAACTCTCCGGCGGGCAGCAACAGCGCGTCGCCATCGGCTCGGTGCTCACCGCCCACCCCCGCGTCCTGGTCCTGGACGAACCGACCTCCGCGCTCGACCCGACCGCCGCCGAGGAGGTGCTGGCCGCGATCACCCGGCTGGTGCACGACCTCGGCGTCACCGTCCTGCTCGCCGAACACCGCCTGGAACGCGTCGTCCAGTATGCCGACCGGGTCGCCTATCTGCCCGGCGACGGCACGGTCGTGCACGGGCCCCCGACGGAGGTCTTCCGGGACACCGCGATCGCGCCGCCCGTCGTCGACCTCGGCCGCCGGGCCGGGTGGCAGCCACTGCCGCTGTCCGTCCGGGACGCCCGCCGAGCCGCCGCGCCACTGCGCGAACGGCTCACCGATCTGCCGGTTCCCCCGCCGCGCCGGGCAGCGGTGGCAGGGGAACCGGTGCTGGACGCCCGGGGCGTGGTCGTGAGGTACGGGCCGGTGGCCGCCGTCCGGGACGTCGACCTGGCGCTACGCGCGGGCGAGGTCACCGCGCTGATGGGCCGCAACGGCTCCGGCAAGTCCTCGCTCCTGTGGGCCCTGCAGGGCGCCGGGCCCCGGCAGGGCGGCAGCGTGAAGGTCACCAGCACCGGGAGAGGCAAGGCCGAGGACCCCAAGCGCCTCCCGGCGGCCCGGGCCCGGCAGCTCGTCGGGCTCGTCCCGCAGACCCCCACCGACCTGCTCTACCTGGAGACGGTCGCCCAGGAACTCGCCCAGAGCGACCTGGAATCCGAGCGCACGGGCGGGCCGACCGCACGGGAGATCCTGGACCGCCTCGCCCCCGGGATCCCGGACGCCACCCACCCCCGGGACCTCTCCGAAGGGCAGAAACTGGCGCTCGTCCTGGCGATCCAGCTCGCCGCCGCACCGAGGGTCGTACTGTTGGACGAGCCCACCCGCGGGCTCGACTACCAGGCCAAGGAAGCGCTCACCGGCATCGTCGACGCCCTCGCCGCCGAAGGCCGCACCGTCGTGGTCTCCACCCACGACGTCGAGTTCGTCGCCTCCGCCGCCGACCGCGTCGTGGTGATGGCCGAGGGCGAGATCGTCGCCGACGGCTCCACCGCCGAGGTCATCGTCGCCTCGCCCACCTTCGCCCCGCAGACCGCCAAGATCCTGGCACCCCTGGCCTACCTGACCACCCGGCAGGTCGCCCAGGCCCTCGCAGCCGCCGAGGCCGCGCGGTGACCGCCGTCCGGATCCCCGGCCGGGCCCGCATCGTCGTCGCCCTGTCCGCCTTCATCGGCCTCGTCGCCTTCACCTGGCCGTTCGTCGTCGCCCCCGGCAAGTTCGGCTCCAACTACGCCCCACCGCTGATCTTCGGCGCCCTGCTCGTCCTGGTGCTCACCGTCGTCATCGCCGAGATCTCCGCCGGAGGCATCGACGCCAAGGCCCTCGCCATGCTCGGCGTCCTCTCCGCCGTCAACGCCGGCCTGCGCCCGCTCGGCGCCGGAACCGCGGGTGTGGAGACCGTCTTCTTCATCCTCGTCCTGGCCGGCCGGATCTTCGGCCCCGGCTTCGGCTTCACCCTCGGCTGCACCTCACTCTTCGCCTCCGCTCTGCTCACCGGCGGCGTCGGCCCCTGGATGCCCTACCAGATGTTCGGCTGCGCCTTCGTCGGTCTGCTCGCCGGACTGCTGCCGAAGGCCCGGCCCCGCCTGGAGGTGCCGATGCTGGCCGTCTACGGGGCCTTCTCCGGCTACCTGTTCGGCTTCCTGCTCAACCTCTCCTTCTGGCCGTTCTCCACCGACCCGAACAGCTCCATCGCCTACCTGCCCGGCCTGCCCTTCACCGAGCAGTGGCACCGCTACCTGCTCTTCGACCTGGCCACCTCACTGGGCTGGGACACCGGCCGCGCCGTCACCACCTTCACCGCCGTCCTCGTCGTCGGCCCGGCCGTGCTCACCGTCTTCCGCCGCGCCGCCAGACGCGCCAACTTCGAGCCGACCGCGCGGTTCGAGACCCCGGACGCGCCCGGAGCACCGGCGGACCCGGGAGCCGCCGGACGACCCGCCGAAACGGCGTCCACCTGAACCGAAAGGTCATCACGTGCCAAAGCGCGAGAAGCCCCGGACGACGACGGTGAACGGCGTCGACGCCGTCGTCCTCACCCCCGGACAGCACGCCGGACTGGAGTCGGCCCGCCGTCAGCTGGGCGGAGCACAGGCGCAGGTCGCGAGGATGCGGCTCGGCCTACGGCGCAGTCAGGAGCTGCTGGGCGAGGCCGAACGGGTGTTGGCGCACCTGCCCGACGAGCACGTCGGGTCGGCGGGTGGCCACCTGGCCGCCGGGCGAGGGATCGCCGACCTGCTCGCGGACATCCGCGCGACCTTGCCGCCCGACCCGGATCCCGAGAAGCGGCCCTGACGGCTGCCGTGGCGGGCGTCTCGCTCGGTGCGGGCCGGCGGGAGGCCGCACGGCAGGGTCGTTCCGGCGCCGCTGTCCGATGCAGGCCTGGTGAACCTGCTGGCGACCGCCACCGAGGCCAAGGTGCAGGCTCTCCTGGACGCCGGCTACGCCTGTTCGGGCACGCCGTCCGACGCGGTGTGCGTGGCGGTCCGGTCACCGGACGCGCGTGGGGAGGTCGATCCGTTCGGCGGCCCGCGGTCGCTCTGGGGCGACCGGCTGGCCCGGGCGGTGCACCGCGCTGTCCTCGACGGAGCGGAACTCGATCGCGGCCGGCGGGCGCGCGGACCTGCTGCGCCTCACCAGGGTCCACGGCCGGAGTGCTGCCGCGAGAACGTCCTGCCGGACTGACAGCACAAGGCCTCGCCGGTGCCCGGCCCTCCGCGACAGGGGCCGGGCACCGGCGAGGCGCGCGCCCTTCGCTACACCGCTCGGTGCGAGTGGAACCCGCGTCCGCTCTTGCGGCCGAGCAGACCGGCCTCGACCATGCGGGAGAGCAGCGGCGGCGGGGCGTACAGCGGCTCCTTGTACTCGTCGTACATCGAGCGGGCGATCGCCTCGACGGTGTCCAGGCCGATCAGGTCGGCGAGTTGGAGCGGGCCCATGGGGTGGGCGCAGCCGTGGACCATGCCGGCGTCGATGTCCGCCGGGGTGGCGTGGCCGGCCTCGGCCATCCGGATCGCGGACAGCAGGTAGGGCACCAGCAGGGAGTTGACGACGAAGCCGGCCCGGTCCCGGGAGTGGACGACGCGCTTGCCGAGCACCTCGGCCGCGAAGGTCTCCACCCGGTCGAGGACGGCCGGGGCCGTGTGCAGGGAGGAGACCAGCTCGACCAGCGGCATCACCGGGGCCGGGTTGAAGAAGTGCAGGCCCAGCACGTGGGAGGCCCGGCCGGTGGTGATGCCCAGGCGGGTGACGGGGATGGCCGAGGTGTTGGTGGCCAGGACGGCGTCCTCGGCGAACAACACCTTGTCCAGGGTGCCGAGGACCTCCCTCTTGACTCCCTCGTCCTCGACGACGGCCTCGACGACGAGCTGACGGTCGGCCAGCGCCTCCAGGTCGTCGGCGAACAGCAGGTGCGCCCAGGCGTCGGTGCGCTGCTGCTCATTGATCCGGCCCCGGTCGACGGCGCGGTGCAGGGAGCGGTCGATCCGGCTGCGGGCGGCCCGCAGTGCGGCCGCCCCGTTCTCGCAGACGATGGTGTCCAGGCCCGCGCGGGCGAAGACCTCGGCGATGCCGGAGCCCATCTGCCCGGCGCCGACGACGGCCACACGGCGGATGTCGTTCATGCGGTTGCCCTCTTCGGGATGGATGCGGACGGGGGTGGGTCAGGCTGCCGGGGCGGTGGTGCGCACGAGGTGGCGGGCGTAGGCCTCGGTGGTGAGGAAGGCAGGCAGGTCGGCGCCGAGGGCGGTGTCCTCCAGGATCCGCACCGCGTCGTCCACCAGCGCCGGGTCGGAGCCCTCGGCGAGCAGCGTGGCGCGTTCCCGGTCGATCAGCCGGCGCACCAGGTCGGGGGTGGCGAGTGAGCCACCGGCGAGGCGGGTGCAGTGGTGTTGCCACTGCCAGAGCTGGCAGCGGGCGATCTCGGCGGTGGCGACGTCCTCCATCAGCCCGAAGACGGCGACCGCGCCGGCACCGCCCAGCCAGGCCGTCAGGTAGCGCAGCGCGACCGCGACGTTGGAGCGCACGCCCGGCTCGGTGGGCAGGCCGGCTGAGAGCCGTTGGACGCCCAGCAGGTCGGCGGCGGTGACCTCGACGTCCTCCCGGGTGCGGTCGAGCTGGTTCGGGTGCTCTCCGAGGACGGCGTCGAAGGCGGTGCGGCAGGTGGCCACCAGGCCGGGGTGAGCGACCCAGGAGCCGTCGAAGCCGTCGCCCGCCTCCCGCTCCTTGTCGGCACGGACCTTGGTCAACGCGACGGCGTTGGCCTCCGGGTCACGCTGCGGGATCGCGGCGGCCATCCCACCGATGGCGTGCGCGCCGCGCCGGTGGCAGGTGCGCACCAGCAGGTCGGTGTAGGCGCGCATGAACGGCTGGGTCATGGTCAGGGTGGCGCGGTCGGGCAGGACGTACCGGGGGCCGTGCTGGGCGAAGTTCTTGATCAGACTGAAGAGGTAGTCCCAGCGGCCCGCGTTGAGGCCGGCCGCGTGGTCGCGCAGCTCGTAGAGGATCTCGTCCATCTCGAAGGCCGCGGTGATGGTCTCGATCAGCACGGTGGCGCGGATCGTGCCGTGCGGGATGCCGAGGTCGGCCTGGGCGAAGGCGAAGACCTCGTTCCACAGACGCGCTTCGCGGTGGTCCTCCAGCTTGGGGAGGTAGAAGTACGGGCCGGAGCCGGCCGCAATCTGTGGCCGGCCGCAGTGGAACAGGTACAGGCCGAAGTCGACCAGCGCGCCGACTGCGGGACGCCCGTCGATCAGGAGGTGCTGCTCGTCCAGGTGCCAGCCGCGGGGGCGGACGACGATGGTGGCCGGGTCGTTCCCGACGTAGTACCGCTTGCCCTCCGGAGTGGTGTCGTCGATCTGACGCTCGATCGCGTCAAGCAGGTTGAGCTGGCCGGCGACGAGGTTGTGCCAGGTGGGGGCCGTGGCGTCCTCGAAGTCCGCCAGCCACACCTTCGCGCCGGAGTTGAGGGCGTTGACGGTCATCCGCCGCTCGGGCGGGCCGGTGATCTCCACCCGGCGGTCGTGCAGGCCCGGCCCCGCGCCGGCCACGCGCCAGGTGGGGTCCTCCCGGACGGCGCGGGTCTCCGGGAGGAAGTCGAGGACTCCCCCGGCGGTCAACTCGGCGCGGCGGCGGTCACGTTCGGCGAGCAACAGGGTGCGGCGGCCGGCGAACGCCTCGTGCAGACGGGTGAGGAAGGCGAGCGCGTCGGGCGTGAGGATCTCGTCGAAGCGGTCCTCGTGCTCGCCGAGGATCTCGATGCGGCTGGGCTGGGTCATCCGGTGCTCCAGGAGACGAAGGAGGCGAGTGGGAGGCCGCCCGGGGCCTCGTCCCTCAACGAGGCCCCGGGCGGTGGGGTGGAAGGCGGCTCGTCCCCGACGAGACCGCCGGGGTGGCTCAGTGGAACTGCTCGGCCTCGGTGGAGCCGGTGAGCGCCAGGGTCTCGGCGTTCGGGTTCAGCGCGGTGGAGACCAGATCGAAGTAGCCGGTGCCGACCTCGCGCTGGTGCTTCACGGCGGTGTAGCCGTCCTGCACGGCCGCGAACTCGGCCTCCTGGAGGTCCACGTAGGCGGTCATGCCGTGCTCGGCGTAGCCGCGGGCGAGCTGGAACATCGAGTGGTTGAGCGCATGGAAGCCGGCCAGCGTGATGAACTGGAAGCGGTAGCCCATCGCGCCCAGCTCCCGCTGGAACTTGGCGATCCGGTCGTCATCCAGGGCGGCCTTCCAGTTGAAGGAAGGCGAGCAGTTGTAGGCCAGCATCTTGTCCGGGTGCTCGGCCTTGATCGCCTCGGCGAACTCCCGGGCCTGGTCAAGGTCCGGGGTGCCGGTCTCGACCCATAGCAGATCGGCGTACGGGGCGAAGGCGAGGCCGCGCGAGATCACCGGGGCCATGCCGGGCTCGACCCGGTAGAAGCCCTCGGCGGTGCGCTCGCCGGTGCAGAAGCGGGCGTCGCGCTCGTCGACGTCGGTGGTGAGCAGGTTGGCGGCGAGCGCGTCGGTGCGGGCGACGATCAGGGTCGGCACGTCGGCGATGTCGGCCGCGAGGCGGGCCGAGTTGAGGGTGCGGACGTGCTGAGCGGTGGGCACCAGCACCTTGCCGCCGAGGTGGCCGCACTTCTTCTCGGAGGCGAGCTGGTCCTCGTAGTGGATGCCCGCCGCACCGGCCGCGATCATGCCCTTGGTGAGTTCGAAGGCGTTCAGCGGGCCGCCGAAGCCGGCCTCGGCGTCGGCGACGATCGGCACCAGCCAGTCCGGGCCCTCGTTGCCCTCGGCGGCGTCGATCCCGTCCGCCCGCAGCAGCGCGTTGTTGATCCTCCGCACCACCTGCGGCACGGAGTTGGCGGGGTAGAGGCTCTGGTCGGGGTAGGTCTGCCCGGCCTGGTTGGCGTCGGCCGCGACCTGCCAGCCGGACAGGTAGACGGCCTGCAGCCCGGCCTTCACCATCTGCACGGCCTGGCCGCCGGTCAGCGCGCCGAGGGCGTGCACGTAGTCCTGCTCGTGCAGCTGCCGCCACAGCCGCTCGGCGCCGCGCCGGGCCAGGGTGTGCTCCTCGCGCACGGTGCCCGCCAGCCGGAGCACGTCGGCCGCCGTGTACGTGCGCTCGATGCCCGCCCAGCGGGGGTCGGAGGCCCACCGGGCCGCGAGTTCCGCCGCGCGTTGTTCCTGCTGCTGCCGAACCGACGTCGTCATGGTCTGCTCCCGGGGATGCTCGTTGCGAAGGGTGTGAGGCACTTCACCGCTCGGGTAAGTGGGCGGCCGGACGGTGCCGGGCTGCGGTGGTGCACCGCGGGACGTGGATGCCCGGACAGCCCACCAGACCGCGACCGACCTGGTGTTTCACTGCTGTCCTGCGCACCTCCCGGCCGCACCACCGACTCTGGCAGCTTGCCGGGCCGCCGTCACCGGTGGACCAATGCCAACTTCCGCGAACGACCATCAGCAAATCTGCGAAGGTTGCGACGATCCTGCGCCCGCCCCGGCGGCTAAGCTGCCCCCACCGCATCCGCCCAGGGCGGGCGCAGTGGAGGGAGCGACATGGGGAAGGCCTTCGCCGGTGCCAGGCTGCGCCGCCTGCGCGAGGAACGCGGCCTCAGCCAGGCCGCCCTCGCCAGGCTGATCGACCTCTCGCCCAGCTACGTCAACCAGCTGGAACACGACGCCCGGCCGCTCACCGTCCCCGTGCTGCTTCGGCTCACCGAGGCCTTCGGAATCGAGGCCGGCTACTTCGCCCCGCCCGACAGCGCCCGGCTCACCGCCGAACTGCGCGACGCGCTCGGCGAGGAGATCACCGTCGGACGGGTCACCGCAGGCGACCTCGACGAGCTGGCTGCCCGACTGCCCGCCGTGGCACGGCTGCTGGCGGACCTCGCGCGCGGCCGCCGCGACGCCGCCGAACAGCTCGCCGTCCTCGCCGGGGACCGCGGCCCCGAGGCCGACGCCCGCACTCCGCACGAACAGGTCCGGGAGTTCTTCTACAACCGCCGCAACTACCTCCACGAACTCGACACGACCGCAGAGGAGTTGGCGGATTCCATCAACCTGAGGCGCGGCGGGGTCAGGGAGGCGCTGACCGAACGGCTCGCCACCACGCACCGGGTCCGGATCGCCACCGGAAACGGACAACTGCACCGGTACGACGAGCAGACCCGGACCCTGCACCTGTCGGATCGGCTGCGCCCCGGCCAGCAGGCCTTCCGGATGGCCACCCAGCTCGCCTACCTGGAACACGACTCCCTGCTGTCCGAACTCACCGTCCAGGAAAGCCCGGAAGGCTCCACCGCGTTCTCCCTCACCCGGATCGGGCTCGCCAACTACTTCGCCGCTGCCCTCGTCCTGCCGTACACCGCCTTCCATGCCCAGGCGGAGGCCGCCCGCTACGACATCGAGCACCTCGCCGACCACTTCGGCGTCGGCTACGAGACCGTCTGCCATCGCCTCAGCACCCTCCAGCGCCCACGGCTGCGCGGCGTCCCGTTCTCCTTCGTCCGCGTCGACCGGGCCGGCAACGTCTCCAAGCGGCAGTCCGCCACGCCTTTCCACTTCTCCCGCACCGGCGGCACCTGCCCGCTCTGGAACGTCTACGACGCCTTCGCCTCGCCCGGCCGGGTCCACGTCCAGGTCGCCGCCATGCCCGACGGCCGCCGCTACCTGTGGACCGCCCGCGCCGTCACCCGCTCCCCCGGCGGCTGGGGGCGCCCCGGCAAGACCTTCGCCATCGGCCTCGGCTGCGAGATCCGCCACGCCGGACGGCTGGTGTACTCGGCCGGCCTCGACCTCGGCGACGACACCGTCGCCACCCCGATCGGCCTCGGCTGCAAGGTCTGCGAACGCCCCACCTGCCCACAGCGCTCCGCCCCGGCCATCGGCCGCCCACTGGCCGTCGACGAGCGCACCAGCACCTTCGTCCCCTACGCCGCCGTACCCGACCCCGGAAGCTGAAAGCAACGAGCGGAGCGCGGGCACCCCTTCGCAGGCGCGGGCGAGGGCTCGGGCAGCGACCGGCTCCGCACGAACCCGGCAACCCCCTGGCCCTGGGCCTGGCCGCCGGCGAGGCAGCCCTCTCCCCCGCACGCCCCCTTGACTCCCACCCCGCCAGGGGCTCCAGATGGGTGAGGACGAAGAACACCGGTGGCCGGGCGCCGTAGTCTTCCGCCCGTCGGGTCAGCACCGTCTAGGAGAAAGCGCTCCCCTCCCTCCGGATCACCTCGCGCAGGTCGGAGTACTGGACCAAGCGCTGATGCTTGAGGCGGTGCAGGTACCGGAGAGTGGTCGACTCCTTGAACGAGTGCGCGCACAGGTCGAGTGCCAGGTCCTCCGGGCAGGCCGCGAGGGTGTCGGCGGCGCCGATCTCGACGCGGCGCGCACGGGAAAGGATCTCGCTGGTGGGGATCTCCGTTCCCGAGCCGGGCAACGACAGTTCCAGGCAGACGTCCACGTTGTAGAGACGGACGGCACGATCTCCGGAGAGCCGGTGGGGTACCCGGCGTCGACCGGCAGGTGGAAGGGCGCACCCGCGACCGGCCCGCAGTGGTCCTCAAGGAGCACCAGGACGTCCGAACCGGCCAGCACATCCCGCAGGGCGTCGGCTCGTTCGGGTGAAAGAGCCGCACCCGTCGGGTTCTGGGCCCTGGGCCGCATCAGCACGGCCTGTACACCGCCTACGACGGCGCGCAGGGCCTCCGGATCCATCCCGTGCCGGTCTACCGGGATCGGGACCTCGGCCAGTCCGAAGGAACGCAGCAGCGGCAGCAGGCCGGAAACCGGCAGGCCCTGGCTCCGGGCATAGGTCGTGACGGCGTCGGTGAACTCCGGGAGCACCCGGGGCTCACCCTAGAGGAGCGGGGTCCGCTCGGCTTCGGCGGTCAGCCTGGCCATGTCCGGCAGCAGCCCCGGGCCCGGGTTTCCCGAGGACAGGTCGACAGACACAGCCCGGGGCTCGGTGTGGGACTCGGCCTGCTCGCGGGCGCCGATCTCGGTGACCCGAACACGATCAAGGGTCCGCAGGACCTGGCCGGACCGCTCCAGCAGGGTCGTTCCCGCCGAGGCCGGCAGGTCACCGGTACCCGTGCGCAACCTCGCGAGCAGGCCGCGGGCGCCGTCGACCGCAGGGCGCACCCGTGTGGGAATGATCCCGATGAAACCGTCCTGTCCGTCCACGAGTGTGGGACCCACCTCGCCGAGGGGAGCGAAGCGGCAGTCGAACACCATGCCGTCGTCGGTGCCAACGCCGCCGACGACATGGCGCCACTGATCGGGTGCCGCCTGGCCGAGCTCGGCGTGGAAGAACACCGTGACCCGTTCGACCCCCGTCTCCGGGTGCGGCGACTGGTCGACCCCGAGGGCGTACAGGTCGCGGATCTCCGCGATCCCTGTCTCCTCCAGGCACTCGCGCCGCGCCGCGCTCTCCAGGTCCTCTCCCGGTTCGACTCCCCCGCCGGCACCTGGATTCCGGCATCAGGGAAGTCCCGGTGAGCGAAGGACAGGAGTTCCGGTCCACTCGCCGTGGGCCTCGTGACGTACACCGCGACTCGTACGCGAGCCATGGTCCTCCTCTTTCGTCAACGCGCCCAGTTGCACAACCGGTGGGCGGCCGTGCTCGTCGGTGGTCGGTCGGCCACCTCGTGCGCCACCAGCGATGCCAGAACGCCCGCCCAGCCGGACGGGAGCATCGCCGTCAGATCGGCGCCGTAACGAGGATATCGGCCGGTCACCGCGAAGATCGTGGTCGCTCCGAATCCGTAGACGTCCGCCGTCGGACGAGGGTCACGGTGATCGACAGCGTACTCAGGCGGCCAGTGCAACTCACCGCGGACCCAGCCGGATCCATGACCCTCACCAGCACCACCACGTCCGACGCCGCGCCCGCTCAGCACCAGGACGAATCGCCGAGCAAGCCAGCATCCTCACTCGCGGCCCGCGCCTTCGCCGTCCAGGCCGCCTTCACCCAACTCCCCGGCGAAGTCCCCTCCCTACGCGCCATCGCGGGCGCCGCCGGACTCGACGACGCCACCACCCACCGCATCCTGAAGACCGGCGTCACCGACAGCGCCTTCGAACAGGTCGGCCGGGGCCGCTACCGCTTCGGCACCGGCACCGCCCGTGCCGGTGTCCAGGCCATGGCCCACTCCCCCAGTGCCGCCTCGACCCACAGGATCCTCGAAGGCCTCCACGCCACCACCGGCGGCCTCGCCCTGCTCTCCGTCCTTTCCCCCTTCGGCGGCGCGAAGCGGCTGTGCACCGACTACGTCATCGGCGGCCTGGACCCCGCCGAGCTCGGCATGTCCGCCGAGGACGTCGTCTCCGTCTCCCGCTCCCTGCGCACCGGAGCCTTCGGACGCGTCATCCTCGCCCACCTCCCCCAGAGCATCTGCGACCTGGTCCTCGCCGAGGAGGTCCCGCCCACCGCCGGCCCCGGCGTGATCCGCGACAACGACGCCCTCGCCGCCTCCCTGGACGAGATCCGCCGGCTCGGCTTCGGCGTCGGCCGCCAGGAGTGCATGCCCGGCTGGGACTCCGTAGCTGCCCCGGTGCTGTGACACGACTCCATCATGGGCGCCGTCCTCCTGCTCCGGCGAACCGCCGAAATGCCCGCCGACCTCCGCCCGTTGATCTACCACACCCGCAAGGCCGCCGAGAGCATCAGCAAGCTGACCACGAGCCCGCTCGCGGCCGCCATCTGACCCACGGCAGCCGAGCCGGCCACGCGCTGCCGCCCGGACATCGCGCCGGGCGGCAGCGTCGAGGTCCGCGCGTAACCTCAGCCCCGCGGCATTGGCACTTACGTGCGTCATTCGGGCAGGATCCATTCCATGAGCTCTCACGGCAGCGGGCTGTCACCGGCATGGGTCGCACGTCAGGTCGTCGCCTACGACGAACTCCAGGTCGCGGCAGGCTCGCTGTGGTGGCTACAGTCCGATCCTGACCACGGCGGAGTCCGACGCGTCATGCGTACGGATCGCACGGGCACGGCCTTCGCGGTGACCCCACCCGAATTCTCCGTGGGAAGCCAGCTCCACGCGTACGGCGGCGGCAGCTTCGTCGTGGCGTCGGACGGAGTGTGGTTCGTCGGCGACGACGGTTCCCTCTTCTACCAACCTTTCGGCTGCGCGGCCGACCGGATCGCGCCCGTCCGTGGCCCTGGACAGTACGGGGACCTCGCACCGGCCGACGACGGTGGTGTGCTCGCCGTTCGTGGCGACGGCCTTGCGGACGAGATCGTCGCAGTGTCTGCGTCCGGATCCGTTCGGGTGTTGGTCCGCTCCTCCGAGTTCCTCTCCTGCCCTCGGCTCGCAGGAGAGGAACTGGCGTACCTGGCGTGGAGTCGAGACCAGATGCCGTGGGACAGTAGCCGTCTCCTGCTGACAGATGTCCGATCGAGTGCCATCGGGCCGGGCCGTGTCATGACCGGTGGCCACTCGGAGTCCGTGCTCCAGCCTTCTTGGGGTCCGGACGGATCGCTGTACTTCTTCTCCGATCGGACGGGCTGGTGGAACCTGTACCGGCTTCGCGGTGGCGAGGTGACGGCGGTCCTCGCGATCGACGCGGACTGCGCGCCGGCGCCGTGGGAAGGGGGCTACCGGTCGTACGGATTCGCCCCTGACGGCACCGTCCTCCTGACGGTCCTGGACGGCTTCTCCACCGAGCTGGTGGCTGTCAATCCCACGGGCGGCCGACGTCGGCTCGCCGCGAACCTCACCTCCGTGAAGCCGTACATCGCGGTCGACGGCGAACGGGTCGCCGTGATCGGCTCGACTCCGTCGTCCGCTCCAGGTCTGTGGTCACTCGACCTCACGGCACAAGCCAACGCCCCCGCAGTCCCGCTGGGCGTGGCCTCCGAGCCCGCTCCGCCCTGGACACCCGTCCCTCCGTCGATCGATGCCGCGCCAGGCGCGGGAGATCGTGTGCGCTTCCTGCTGCACCAGCCGACGGGGGCGGCGAGGCCGGTACCGCTTCTCGTACGAGCGCACCCCGGTCCGACCGACGACGTACCTCTGCGGTTGGACTGGGTGACCCAGTACTTCGTCAGCCATGGCTTCGCCGTCGCGGAAGTCCTCTACCGGGGCAGTACCGGCCAGGGCCGTGCGTTCCGCCAGGCCTTGCACGGCCACTGGGGCGAGTACGACGTCGAGGACTGCGTCGCGGTGGCCGAACACCTGCGATCAAACGGCGTGGCGCGGCCCGACGCCATCTTCATCAGCGGGGCGAGCGCCGGCGGATACACAGCGCTCCAGGCGGCGAGTCGCCCTGGCCCATTCGCCGGTGCGACGGCCACCTCTGCCATCATCGACCCCGCACTGTGGGAGCTTTCCGTCCCTGCGTTCCAGCGCCCTCACGCGGCCGTGCTTGGGGGACCAGCCGGGACGGCGGTGCCGGACCGGATCCTCTGCCCCGTACTGGTGATCCACGGCGCTGCCGACACGATCACATCCGCCGAGGAGGCGCTGCAGTTCGCCCAGGAGCTGGCCGACCTGGGCGGTGACCACGCCGGCCTCCTGCTGGACGGCGGCGACCACTACCTCTCGGCGCCCGCCGCACGCGAGCAGGCTCTCCGCGCTGAACTCGACTTCTATCACCGCATCATGCACCACCCGAAAGAGTGAGAGCCACGTCGTCGGCTTCGGGAAGCACGGCACGGGCGAACTCACGCAGTTCCCGAACCGGGGCGTAGTCGGAGTGGACCTGCACGTCAGCCAGGACACCGGCGACCCGCTCGATGCATCGGCCCGACCCTGTCCTGGCCGCGTAGGCGACGGCCTCACGGCCTGCTGCGCACACTCGGTCGAGGTCCCCGCTCCGCAGCCAGGTGGCGGCGAGCAGCGCGGCGTCGATGGCGCGTCGGCGGCCCCTGTCCTCCCCCACGCCGCTGAGAGCCTCAGCAAGCTGGCTCCTCGCGGCCGGAGCGCGACCGAGGTCGTGAAGGCAGTGGGCCACCTCGTCCGCCAGGTAGGCGTGATTGAAGTAGCGGATCCAGTCGGGTTCGTCCTGACGGTCCGCGCTGTCGAGTAGCTGCTCGGCCTGCACGATCAGCCGGGTCGCCTCACTCTCCCTGCGCATCCTGGCGTTCGCGCGTGCCACGACCGCGGCGATGGCTGCCCGGATCGCCGGGCTCACGGCCGTCCCGGCCGCTGCCTGAGCCGAGGTCGCCCACTGCGGGGCCGTCTCCGGATCTCCGCAGTGCAGTGCGAGGTGCCCGAGGTTCACCGCCACGAGGTAGGCGCTGTACGCCTGGTCGTTGCTCACCGCCGTCAGGGTGAGGGCACGCTGGTAGTACGCCTGGGCCTGGTCGGGACTGCCCGTGTCGACCGCCTGGTATCCGGCCAGTTCGCAGAATCCGGCCGTTAGTCGCGCGCGTCGACGCGCGACCTGCTCGTCCGAGGCCGGGCGACGGAGGAGTGCTTCGAGTTCGTTGTCGATGTAGGAGCTGACCTGCCTCCGGTACTGCCGGGCCCCGTGCGTATGGTCGAGCTGACGAAACATGTCGAGCATTCCCTCGGCAACATGGGTGTCCGCCTCGGTCACGGGCAGCAACGTCGCGCTGGCTCCAGTACTGAAGTTGACGGACAACCAGTCGGTGACCAGGCCGCCGACCTGAGCCAACGGAGACGCCACGTGCGGCTTCACCTGCTCGTCCTGGCCGTACTGCTTCAACACCTCCGATCGGCCGCCGCCACCACCCTCCGGGGCGGCTGCCGACTCGGCGACGGTATCCGTACTTCCGGGAAGAAGGGAGCGCAACTCAGCTGCGGAGACCTTCAGGAGTCGGGTGAGCTTCGGCATCTGCCAGGGTTGCGGTGTCGCCGCGCCCTTCTCCCAGCGATGGACTGTTGTGCGGTCGACATCCATCTGCTTGGCCAGATGCTCCTGGGTGTAGCCGGCGGCCCTGCGCTGCACGGCAAGCGGTCCCCATTCGCGCCATCGCGTTCTCCCGAGAATTCTTTGGTCCATCAACCGCGCAGGTCATCGGCACACTTTCAACATCACTGCCGAGTGGTGCAACAAGTCTGCACTGTTGCAGTGGGATTGGGAGGTGCTTCCGTATGGCCCCCAAGGATTTTGCTCCTTGGGTTGAGCCGCCCTCCGCGCAGCAGAACCGTACGCCGCATCAGAACAACCAGCGAAAGGTCAGCAGCCGGCACCCCACTCCAGACCGAAGTGGGGCCCTGAGGCCATGCGGTGAGGCACTGCCTTCGGGAGCTTCCAAGGCCCGGGTGGAAGGCGCCGAGGTCAAGGTCGGGCGGGCTGGGTGAGGGCGTCCCAGGCGGTGTAGCCGCCGAGGAGGTCGGAGACGTCGGGGTGGCCGTGGTGGCGGAGCAGGCTGGCGGCGATGGAGGAGCGGTGGCCGCCGGCGCAGTGGACGACCAGGGGGCGGTCGGTGGGGATCTCGGCCAGGCGGGCGGGGAGTTCGGCCAGGGCGATGTGCAGGGATCCTTCGACGGAGCCCGCTTCGCGTTCGCCGCAAGTGCGCACGTCCAGGACGGTGGGGGGCTGCTCGCCGGCGAGGGCGGTGCGGAGCCGGTCGGCGGTGAGGCGGCTGGCGGGGGTCAGGTCGTCGGCGAGGGCGGGCAGGACGTTGCCGGGGTTGCGCAGGTAGCCGGCGATGTGGTCGAAGCCGATGCGGGCGAGGCGGGTGATGACCTCGTCCTCGCGGTCCTGCGGCGCGATGATCGCGAGGGTGCTGTCCGGGGTGAGGACGGTGCCGGCCTGTTCGGCGAAGCGGCCGTCGAGGGGGACGTTGACGGCGCCGCGGACGTGTCCCGCGCCGAAGTCCTCGGGGCTGCGGGCGTCGAGGACGACGGCACCCGCGGTGCGGGCCTGCCTGAAGCCTTCGGGGCACAGCGGGCGGGCGGCGTTCGCGCGGTCGAGCAGCGGGCGGTCCTGCCGGTTGAGGGCGGCGTCGTGGCCGAAGTAGGCGGGGGCCGCGGACTGGCCGGCGGTGACGATGCGGACGAACTCGTCCTGGTCCATGGGCCGGCAGGCGTAGTTGGTCCGGCGCTGCGCGCCGATCGTGGACCGCTTCTCGGTGGAGAGGTTCTTGCCGCAGGCCGAACCGGCGCCGTGGGCGGGGAAGACCAGGGTCTCGTCGGGCAGGGCCATCAGCTTGCGGTGCACGCTGTCGTAGAGCATCGCGCCGAGTTCCTCGGCGGTGACTCCGACCGAGGCGAGCAGGTCGGGGCGGCCGACGTCGCCGATGAACAGCGCGTCGCCGGTGAGCACGCCGTACGGGACGGTGTCGTCGGGCTGCTCGAAGACCAGGATGCTGATCGACTCGGGCGTGTGCCCGGGGGTCTCCATGATCTCCAGGGTGACGTCGCCCAGCTCGATCCGCTCTCCGTCGGCGAGCTTGCGGATCGGGTACTCGGTCTCCGCCCGCCGCCCGTACCCGATCCACGCGCCGGTGCGGTCGGCCAGCTCCAGGTGACCCGCCAGGAAGTCGGCGTGGAAGTGGGTGTTGATGACCGCCTCGACGGTGAACCCGTGGGCCTCGGCGTCGGCGACGTACTCGTCCACGTCGCGGCGCGGGTCGACCACGACGGCGCGGCCGGTGCGCTCGTCGGCGATCAGGTACGAGGCCTGGGAGAGGCAGTCGAGGTAGAACTGAGCGAAGTACACGGGAACCCTCCTGGGCTGCGTCGGGCGCCGCAGCGCCGTCTTGATACCCCCCTCGGTATATTTGCCAGCATACGGCCTCCGAGGCTGATACGGGCGGGGGTATCGGTGAACGATTTCGATAATACCCCCGGGGGTACTATGGTGGACGTCGAGGGGGACGGCCGCCGCCACCGAGCCAGGTACGGGCGGGGCCGAGGAAGCGCCGGCCACGCCGCCGTACCGGGCCACCGGGCCCGTACGGACACCCGTGCGACCGGCGCCGCCCCCGATCCGCCGGACCGCCGCGGTCCGGCCTGCACCACTGGAGACACCCCATGCCTTTGCTGCCGCACGCCCACGGGCCCGGCCCCGACGGGCACAGCACCCCCGGGCAGACCACCCCCACCAAGGCCCAGGAGCTCGCCCGCACCGGCGCCGCCGTCCTGCTCGACGTCCGGGAGGCTGCCGAGTTCACCACCGGCCACGCTCCCGGCGCACTGCACCAGCCGCTGATCGCCCTGGTCGCCGGTGTGCCGCTGCCGCCCGAGGCGGCCGGCCGGACCGTGCTGGCGGTCTGCCGCTCCGGCAACCGCTCCCAGCGCGCGGCGGAGCTGCTCGCGCAGCGCGGTGTCGAGGTGCTGAACGTGGCCGGCGGCATGCGCGCCTGGGCGCTGGCCGGTCTGCCGGTCACCACGCCCGGAGGCAGCGCCGGGCACGTGATATGACCACGCTGCTCCTGGCGCTCGCCGCCGGTGCGGTGGTCGGGCTCGCGCTGGGCGGGCTGGGCGGTGGCGGCAGCATGCTCGCCGTGCCCGCGCTGGTCTACCTGCTGGGCTTCAGCCCGGCGCTGGCCACCACGGCCAGCCTGGTGATCGTCGCGGCGACCTCGCTGACCGGGCTGCTCGCCCACGCCAGGGCGGGCCGGGTCCGCTGGCGCACCGGCGCGCTGTTCGCCGCCGCCGGACTACCGCTCGCCGCAGCGGCGGGGGCGCTGTCCGCCCACCTGCCGGGCGCGCTGCTGACCGGAGCCTTCGCGGTGCTGGCGGCGCTCGCGGCCTGGCGGATGCTGGTACCGCCCAAGGTGCAAGCGCAGGAACGTTCCGCCTCAGGCCTCGGCCGCTCCACGGCGGCGGGCGCCGGGCTCGGCGCCGTCACCGGACTGCTCGGCGTCGGCGGCGGCTTCCTCGCCGTACCTGCCCTGGTCTCGGTGCTCGCCTTCACCATGGCCGAGGCCGTCGGGACCAGCCTGCTGGTCATCTCCGCCAACTCGCTCGCCGCCCTGCTGCCCCGCCTCGGCGCGACCGGCGCCATCGACTGGGCCGTGGCCGCCCCCTTCACCGGGGCCGCGATCCTCGGCGCCTGGGACGGCAAGCGGCTGGCCGACAAGCTCAACGGGCGCACCTTGCAGAAGGTCTTCGCCGTCGCCCTGCTCGGCGTCGCCGCGCTGATGCTGGTCACCACGCTGACCTGATCACGGCACCAGGCCCCGCGCCCCCACAGCCCCCTCCCCGACACCCGGACACCCCCACCGTTCCCCGAGAGGACCCGCATCCCCATGACCACGCCGCTGACCGTCGAGCAGTTCCAGCCCCGCCTCGGACAGCTCACCCTCATCGACGTCCGCTCCCCCGGCGAGTACGCCGCGGGCCACATCCCCGGTGCCCTGAACGTCCCGCTCGACCAGCTGGACCGCGCCCTGCCGGCGCTGCGCGAGGCCGCCGGCCACAACGAGATCGCCGTGGTCTGCGCCGCCGGGCCGCGCGCCGACAACGCCTGCGGCCGGCTCGCCGAGGCCGGCATCCCGACCCTCACCCTGACCGGTGGCACCAACGCCTGGGCGAGCGCCGGACGACCGCTGGACCAGGTGGCCGGCGCCCGCCGGACGTGGGCGATGGACCGCCAGGTCCGCATGGTGGCCGGCTCGCTGGTGCTGGCCGGCCTGCTGGTCGACCTCGCCCTGCCGGGCGCCCGCTGGGTCTCCGCGGCCGTGGGCGCCGGGTTGGCCTTCTCGGCGCTGACCAACACCTGCGCGATGGGCTCGATGCTCTCCAAGCTCCCGTTCAACCGGCCCCGGCCCGGCGCGCCGGGCCTGGACGAGACGCTCGCCACCCTGAAGCGCTGAAGCACTGGCTCGCCGAGCCAGTGACCCACCGAGCCACTGACCCGCCGACCCACTGAGCCGGTGCGCCACTGAACCCGGTCCCGGCCCCGACCGTCACGGGGCCAGGGCCGCCCCCGAGAAGGTGAAGGTCCCTGCCCACCCCCGTCGGGCAGGGGCCTTCACCTTTCCCGCCGATCACCTCCCGGAAGCCGTCACCGTGCGGCCCGTTGACGCGATCGCGCCCACCATGTGAAATGTCACCCATCACATGCGATGCATCTTAACCCTGAACCTCATCCGATTTGAACGTTCAAACCGCATCGCCCCGTCCCCTGACCGGAGGTAGCCAAGCCATGCCGCCCCGCACCCGCGCCTTACCGACCGGTGTCGCCCTGCTGGCCGTGCTCGCCGCCCAGGCCCTCGGCGCCGCACCGGCCCCGGCCGCCTCCGGCACCCCGCTCGTCGACGGCGGCAGCTACCTCCTGGGCTCCGCCCTGGACGGCAACTGCCTCGGCCCGCAGTACGCCCAGCCCGCCCCCGGTATCCCGGTGACCGGCGCGGCCTGCGGACGGCTGCTCAGCCAGCGCTGGCAGCTGCGCCGTACCGGCGACGCCTACCTGCTGGTCAACGCGGCCACCGGCCGCTGCCTCACCCTCGGCGGCCCGGAGCCCCGGCCGGCCACCGCCGACTGCGGCGCCTCCCCCGAGGCCGAGCGCTTCACCGTCTCCCGCGCACCGCAGGGCACGTACACCCTCACCGCCCGCGGCACCGGCGCCTGTCTGACCGCCGACGCCACGCCGGTGCGCCACCACTGCGACGCCCGCCCCGCCCACCGGTGGACGCTCACCCGCACCGAGCCGCTGGTCCTCGCCGACCCCGGCTTCGAACAGGGCTCGGACGGCTGGACCTTCACCGCCCACACCGGCACCGCCACCAACAACCCGCACGGCGGCAGCCGCCTCGCCTACCTCGACGCCGGGCCCGGGTACGCGGTGAGCCAGCAGGTCACCGCCGTCACCGCGGGCAGCTACGACCTGTCCGCCTGGATCGCGACGGGCGGCGCGGGCGGCAGCCTCTCGGTCAGCGTCAACGGCACCGTGGTGCGCTCCCTCCCGCTGCCCGAGCAGACCGTCTACGCCAAGTACTCCCTCCCCCGGGTGCCGGTCTCCCCCGGCGACCGGCTGACCCTCACCGTCGACTCCTCCCCCGCCGGCTGGATCAACGTGGACGACGCCGCCGTCGCGCCGTCCGCCCCGAACGACCCGGCCATCAGCTCCTCCGACCCCGAGGTCGTCGCGCTCTTCGACTGGGCCAAGACCAAGGCCAACAGCTGGGTGCAGCAGGCCGGCACCACCGGCGTGCTCGACCAGGACGAGAACCACCCCGGCGGCACCGGCACCACCACGTACGACGCCACCTACTGGGCCGGCTACCCGTTCCGCTCCGCCTTCTACAGTCGCGACTTCGCCCACCAGCTGGTCGGCGCCCACCTGCTCGGCCTGGACGCCGAGAACAAGACCATGCTGCGCGGCTTCGCCGGCTCCGCCACCGAGGTCAACAAGCTCTACCCGGTCTGGGCGCTCGACTTCGACGCCCGCAGCTACGCCGCCATCGACTACCGGAGCCCCGAGCGCTTCGTCCGCGAGCTGCCCGCGCCGTTCGAGCTCGTCCAGCAGGCCGGCGAGGCCTTCCGCTGGACCGGCGACCGCGACTACGCCGACGACCCGGGGCTCGGCCGGTACGTCCGCAACACCCTCGGCCCGTTCATCGCCGCCCACCCCGGCCCGGTCGACAACCGCGGGCTGCCGATCCCGCAGGCCACCAGCCGCAGCATCTTCGCCGGCACCGCCAGCTACGCCGAGAACGCCACCCGCACCTACGCCGAGGCCGGCGACGCGATCGGCGCCCAGTACCAGGCCTACCTCTCCGCCGCGACGCTGGCCGACGCCCGGGGCGACGCCGCCTCCGCCACCGGCTACCGGAAGGCCGCCGAGGACCTGCGCGGCTACGTCAACTCCACCTGGAGCGTGGACGGTTCACAGCCCGGCGAGGTCGTGCACGGCTACGACACCACCGGCAAGCCGGTCACCGGCTGGGGCTACGAGGCGAGCGTGCTGATGCCCGTCAAGCAGCTGCTCGACCCCGGCCCGCGCCGGGACGCCTTCCTCGCCGCCATCGACGCCGCCGACTCGGGCCCGGAGCGCTCGGCCAACCTGGAGGCCTACACCTACCTGCCCGACGCGTTCTTCGCGAACCACGACGGCACCACCGCCTGGAAGTGGATGCGGCAGATCCACCGGAGCACCGGCGAGCAGCACGCCAGCGGCGCGATGCTGAACGGCGACTACCCCGAGGTCCCGTTCACCCTGCTCTCCCAGACCGTCCAGGGCCTGCTCGGCGTCACCCCGGACGCCGCCGGCCACGCCCTCGCCACCACCCCGCAGCTGCCCGCCTCGATGGGCTGGCTCCAGGTCGCGGGCATCCCGGTGGGCGGCGGCACGGTGACCGTCCGCCACGACGGTGCCCGGCGCAGCACCGTCACCAACACCGGCGCCGAGCCGCTCACCTGGGAGGCCCGCATCCCCGGGCGGCACGCCCGCGTCACCGTCGACGGCGAGCCGCGGGAGGCCCGCACCACGACCGTCGACGGCGTGACCTACACCTCCACCACCGTGACCCTGGCCCCCGGACGCTCCGCGACCGCGGCCGTCACCGACTGACCCCCACACCGCACCACCCGCGGCCGGCCGGCCCCACCCGGCCGGCCGCACCCCCTCCGCTTCCTGACGGTCCATCAATTTCGATACCCCACCCCCTCAGGAGGGCGCACATGCGCCGAACCCGCCGCCGTCTCGCGGCAACCCTGCTGTCCCTCGCCCTCGCCACCGCCGGCCTCGGAGCCGTCGGCCTCGGCACCGCCGCCCCGGCCGCCGCGCTCGGCAACGGCAACGCCCTGACCCCGCCCATGGGTTGGAACTCCTGGAACTCCCTCGGCACCGAGGTCACCCAGGAACAGGTCGTCCAGACCATCGACTTCATGGCCGCCAACGGCCTGGTGGCGGCCGGCTACGACACCGTCACCATCGACGACGGCTGGTCGCAGTGGCACCGCGACGGCCAGACCACCGACCTGGTCCGCAACGCCGACGGCGGCATGCAGCTGTACGACGCCGCCGGGAACCCGGTCAGCGGCACCGACGGAGCCGGCAACGACCCCACGTCCGGCCACCTGATCCCGCGCCCCGACCACTTCCCCGCGCAGACCGTCGACGGGCACACCGTCAACGGCATCGAGTACCTCGCCCGCTACGCCCACGGCAAGGGCATGAAGTTCGGCCTCTACGCCACCGACACCTACCTCACCTGCCAGATGCACCCCGGCAGCCTCGGCCACGAGGGCACCGACGCGGCCGACTTCGTCTCCTGGGGCGTCGACTTCGTCAAGTACGACGACTGCCCGTACGGTCCGAAGATCACCGGCCCGGACGGCCACGACTACGGGACGCAGGGCGAGGGCAAGGAGCTGACCCGCTCGATCTACGCCCGGGTGCAGACCTTCCAGCACGCGCTGGACGCCGCCTCCGCCGCCCAGGGCAGGCCCAATGTCACCCTCAGCGTCTCCGCCCAGCCCGTCCACACCGGTGTCCCGCCCCTGCTCGCGGCCGACGACCCGGCCCGCACCGACCCGGTGGTCCAGGCCGCCGGGACGGCCCCCTTCCACGCCCCCGGCTACGCGCCCACCGGAATCTGGTGCGGCCAGGTCGCCAACCTCTGCCGGATCGGCGGCGACCGGAGCAGCGATCTCGACGCGGTGCTCTGGAACGGGCAGTTGCCGACCGCGCTGGCGTACCCGGGCAACGTCCGCCCGGGCAGCTGGAACGACCTCGACCTGATGTTCACCGGCTGGCACGACGTCTACGGCCTGTGGGGCACCACCGACACCTGCCCCTGCCACAAGCCCTTCACCGACGACGAGTCCCGCACCGAGACCTCGGTCCTCGCCATGCTCGCGGCGCCGCTGATCTCCAGCGCCGACCTGCGCACCGCCGCGCAGTCCCGGCGCAGCGAGGACGGCCACACCTGGTCCACCGGGATCGACGAGGCGAGCCTGGCGATCCTGAAGAACCGCGAGGTGATCGCCGTCGACCAGGACGGCCTGGCCAAGCCCGCCACCCTGGTCGGCGCCAAGCCGGCCGACGGGCACGCCCCGGTGGTGCTGAAGCGGCAGCTCGCCAACGGCGACACGGCCGTGCTGCTGGTCAACCAGGACCCCTCGGCCGGGCGCACGGTCGCCACCAGTCTCACCGAGCTGGGCCTCGGCGGCTCCGGCTACCGGGCCAAGGAGCTGTGGACGGGCGCGAGTTCGACCGTCACCGGCCCGCTCGGCGCCACCCTCCCGCCGCACGGCGCGGCCCTCTACCGGCTCACCCCGACGTCGACGGGCGGGCCGTCGGGCGTGGTCGACGACGGCGCGTACCACGCGCTGACCAGCGGCGGCCTCGCCCTCTCGCTGCTCGGCTCCTGCACCGCGCCGCTCGGCTCGATCACCGACCTGGAGCCGCGACGCGGCGGCGACCCGGCGCAGCAGTGGACGTTCACCGGCAACCCGGACGGCACCGTCCGGATCAGCGACGACTGCGACACCCCCACCCATCGGCACACCGTGCTCTCCGCCGGAGCCTCCGCCGGTGACAGCGCCTACCTGCTCGACCTCGCGCCCGGAAACCCCTGGCAGGAGTGGAAGCTGACCCAGGACCCGGCCGGCTCCGTCACCGTGACCAACATCGCCACCGGCCTCGTCCTCGACGCCGGCCCCGGCACCGCCGGGGCCCCCGTCACCACCCGCCCGGCCGCCGGCCAGAGCTGGGCGCTCGGGTCCTGAGCGGCCTCCCGTTCCCGGGTGCCGGCCGTGCGCCCTTCGAGGCGGGCGGCCGGCACCTTCGGGTTCAGCCGCGTCGGAATCGGACTCGGACTCGGACTCGGGCCGAGGCGGGGCGGGGCGGGGCGGGGCGACCGGCGATCCGTGATCAAGGTACCTTGACCGGTCATGACGGCCTTTCGTGTTGGTGTGATGTTCGACCGCTCCTGGGACCCGGCCGGGCTGCCCGCCTTCGCGCGGGAGGCCGAGGCCCTGGGGGCGGACGACCTGTGGGTCGTCGAGGACCTGGGATGGAACGGTGGGATCTCGGCTGCCGCGGTGGCCCTCGCGGCGACTGGGCGGATGCGCGTCGGCCTCGGGATCGCACCCGCGCCCCTGCGTAGTCCCGCGCTGCTGGCGATGGAGGTGGCCACCCTGGCCAGGGTCTTCCCCGGCCGGCTGGTGGCCGGGATCGGCCACGGTGTGCGGGAGTGGATGCGTCAGGCCGGTGTGGCCCCGCGGTCGCCGCTGTCGTTGCTGGAGGAGGCCCTCACCGCGGTGCGCGGTCTGCTGCGCGGCGAACGCGTCACCATGGACGGGCGTGAACTGAGAATCGACGGGGTGGAGTTGGTCCACCCGCCGGCCGAGGACGCGGTTCCTCCGGTGATCGCGGGGGTCGTCTCGCCCAAGTCCCTGGAGCTGGCCGGCCGGGCCGCGCAGGGCACGCTCGTGGCCGAGGGCCACGGACCGGAGGACCTGCGTGCGGTCCGCGCCGCCGCGGAGCGCGGTGGCGCGGGCGTGGACCACACGATCACCGTCTTCACGTTCCTGGGCGTGGGGGACGCCGCGGCCCCGGCCCTGCGGGACGCCGTCGCCGGGCACGCGCAGTGGCTGGGGCGCGACGAGTCCGCGACGTTCGCGGCCGGCGGAACGGCGGCCGCGGCCGTGGCGGCGCTCCATGCGCTCGGGGAGGCGGGCGCGCAGACGGTGGTGCTGCGGATCTGCGGCCCGGAACCCCTCGTGCAGCTGCGTGCGGTGATGCGGGCACTCGGCAGGGGCGAGGACGTGCGGCACGGCCGGCTGCACGACTCCACCGCCGCGCCCTCACCCGTCGGGCGCCGATCCGCCGGATGATCACGGTGCCGGCGTCCGCCGGCCACCGACCGGATCCTCGACGGTTCGCGACCGGTGGGCCCGCCGGCCCCGCGGATCCCTCAGCCCCGGGGTCCGGCCGTCCGCTGATCGGTGCGGGCGGCCGGCATCCGCGCCAGCACGGCCAGGCTGAGGCCGAAGATGAGCACGCCCAGCGGGACGTGGACCGACGGGACGTGCGCGACGCCCAGGACGACCTGCGCCGACGCGAGCACCAGGAAGCCGGAGGCGTACAGGATCGGGCGGGGCGATCCGCCGCCAGGCCGCCAGGCCAGGACGGCGGCGAGCAGGTACAGCATCGCGGCGCCGTACATCACCCGGGCGCCGACGCTGTGCAGCGTCTCGCCGTAGGAGGTGGAGAGCAGCAGGCCGGCCGTGACCGCCTGGAAGAAGACCGCCGCGGTCTGGAGCGCGACGCAGACCCGCAGGTAACCACGGGTGCGCTGCTCCACCACCGCCTTCGACGACGCCTCCGGCGCTGCCCCTGCCGTGTTCTGGATGGCCATGGTGTGCCGTCCCCCTCTTCTGCCTCGCGGCGGTCGGTCGGTAGTGTCCCGCTGATCCGACGACGCAGGCCCGCGAAGTGTGAGGCGGGGTTCCGTACCGAGCCGATGTCACACACCGGCGGGCCGGGCGGCCGGAGTGGCGACGGACGAGCAGAACCAGGGAGCAGCACCGACCATGGGCACCGAACCGGACCTGAGCGTGATCGTCGGCGAGCGGCGGCAGCTGATCAACCTCGCGTACCGGCTGCTCGGTTCGCTGGCCGAGGCCGAGGACGCGGTGCAGGAGGCGTACGCCCGCTGGTACGCGATGTCGCGGCGGCAGCGGGAGGCCGTGGCCTCGCCGGGCGCCTGGCTGACCACGGTGGCCACCCGGGTCTGTCTGGACCTGCTCGGCTCGGCACGGGCCAGGCGGGAGCGCTACGTCGGCGAGTGGATCCCCGAGCCGCTGCCCGACCGCGCCGAGTGGATCGGCGGCTCGGCCGGCGGCGGACCGGCCGATCCCGCGGACTGGGTCACCCTGGACGAGTCGGTGAGCATGGCCTTCCTGGTGGTCCTGGAGGCAATGACCCCGGCCGAGCGGGTGGCATTCGTCCTCCACGACGTCTTCCGCTATCCCTTCCCCGAGGTCGCCGCGATCGTCGGCCGCACCCCGGCGGCCTGCCGCCAGCTGGCCACCTCGGCTCGCCGCCGGATCGGCGCCGCGCCGGCCCCGACGACGCCGGCGGGCGAACAGGTCACTCTGGTGCGGCACTTCAAGGAGGCCTGGGAGGCCAGGGACATCGCGGCCCTGGTCGGCCTGCTCGCCCCCGACGCCACGATGACCACCGACGGCGGCGGCGTGGCGGGCGCGGCCCTGCGCCCGGTGGTGGGCGGCGAGCCGATCGCCCGGTACCTGGTCCACTTCGCCGAGAAGGCCCCCGGGCTGGCGCTCCTCGAACGGTCCGTCAACGGCGGCCCCGGCCTGGTCGCCCAGCACACCGGCGTCACCGCGACGGTGGCGGCGTTCGCCCTGGCGGACGGCCGGATCACCCGCATCTGGGCGGTCCGCAACCCGGACAAGCTGCGCCCGTGGACGGCGAGCGCCCCGCAGAGCGGCTGACACCCCCGCACCGACGCGTCTACAGCTCCTCCACCGCCTCCACCCCCGGGCACTCCCGCGCCAGCTCCCGGAAGAACCGCTCCCCGTCGATCACCGCCTCCGGCGGGTGCACCCCCGCCGGCCCCACCGTGCCGTCCAGCAGCTGCGCCAGGCCCAGTCCCGCCGGGACGCCCGTCGCCTCCGCCATGTCGGCCAGCAGCGCGTCCGCCCCACCGAGGTGGGCGAGGACCACCGCAGGGCGGCCGTCGCGGGTGCCGGTGGCGGTGGCGAAGAACGGCGGGAGGGTGCCGGGGCCGCGGAAGCGGGGGGCGCGGGCGGCGGCGCGCAGGGTGCGGCGCAGGGAGGGGTGGTCGAGGTCGGCGGCGGCGCTCTCGTTGGTGAGCCGGCCGTCGTCGAGGTCCTCGCGCAGCACGTCCAGGTAGGCGGCCGTGCCGGCCTTGACCACCATCAGGTTGGCCGCGGCGCCGGCGGGCCGCAGGGTGCGGCGCAGGGTGACCGGCTCCGGGTGGCCGACGGTGTAGGCGGTGCCGCGGCGGCCGCCGGGCAGGTCGAGGGTGACCGGGCGCAGCGGGGGCCGCCGGACGAACCGGCCGCTCTCCACCACCGCGACGGTGCCGCTGATCTGCTGCATCACTCGTACTCCAGAGTGGGAAGGCCGCTGAACAGCGACGGATCCGGATTCGCGAGCCTGCCTGGGAGAGGCATGGGAAAAGGCGGCATCCACAGCTCGGCCCCCATCACTTCCTTCTCCCACACTCCCTGGAGATACCCAACTATCCGCGCCTCCATCACGGGTGTCACCTCGCTGTAGGTGCCCTCCACTCCCGGCAGTTCATGGCCCATCCGCTCCTCAACTGCCACCCGTGGGATGTCGCCCGGCTCGTCCAGCTTCGCCTTGTGCCAGTGCCTCAGCCGGTAGATGGTCTCTCCAGCCATCTCCACGACGGCCGGCAGTGCTGGTCGGGCCCGCCGCTCGTACCGAGGCCGGGACGCCCGCTCCTCGGCGCCGTCCCGGATCGGGAGCCAGTAGGTCTTAGCGAAGTTCGCGCTTAGCAGCGGCTTGCCCTGCATCGACAGGAACATCCACGGCTGGTCGTGCGACGCCAGGAGGGCCTGGTGCATCTCGTGCAGGAACGGCGGGATGACGATCGTCCTCCAGCTGTCGTACTTCGGCGCAGCCAGCACTGCTCTCTTGTCGGCCCGATAGGTCTGGTACTGCACCCGGAGAGCGTGGAGGGACTCGTACCGCTGGAGGGCCTCCACGCGCAGCTCGGCGTCCGGCTCGGAGGCGGGCCAGTACGGCGAAGCGTAGCCGCGCTGCAGTCCAAACATCTCACCCGGCGGCCGCAGTCCGGTGAAGGCGATGGTCCAGATGTAGGTCCACCCAGCGAATCCCCAGACGTAGTAGGCGTTCTGGGCCGCCTGGTGCACGGATCGGGTGGACAGCTGCCGCTTGACTCGGCGCACCTGCTTCTTCTTGTACAGGCCTCGCCGCTTCTGCTCCACGATGGGCGACTCCTCGCGGTATTTGTACTTCACTACCGCATCGTCCATGATCATCTTGAATGTGCCCAGAACCGCCTTCGCATAGTTGTGCGAGTATTTGGCCTGCACGAATTCCCTGAACGCGTCGTACTGGATGGGCGTGATCGCGTCCACCCTGTTCTGCGCCCAATACGGGCGAATCACAGCCGACAGCCGGTATTTGTACGCCATCATGGAATTGCTGCGCAGACTGACCCCCGCGAACCAGAGGTCGCAGTAGTCTGCCATATTGATCGGGGCGGCGACCTTCTGGCCCCGACGGTTCCGCACGTCGGACTCCCGGTCGAGGCCAAAGGTGAACGCCTCATCCTCATGCGCGAACGGCATACCGTCCAGATTCTTGGACGCGGACCTGTACAGCTTCGTGGTCGTCGGCTTGCCGCCGTCGTCCAGCTTGTACTGCCCGGTCCACCACTTCACGCGGATGCTGTTCCCGCGGACTTCCGTGTACGGCATCTGTCATCTCCCACTTCGATGATCGGCGCGCAGGCGCCGGCAGACACTCCATTCGCTGATTCCTTCCGCCACCCGTCCTACCGTGAACGCCCGGTCAGGCATCCACGGCATGACAGACAATCACGGCCCTGGGCCTCCATGAGCTGCCTCACGCGCTTTCGAACCACGTGATCTCCGGAACTCCCGGACGGCAGGACGCACACCGTCTCTCTTTTACTTGAGTCGCGGTAAGGCCCAAAGATTATACGGGAATTGAAGCGAATCCTTTCCATTCCAACATATCGCCCAACCTCCGCAGCGCCTCCACGAACTGCTCACTAAAAGCGTCAAGCTCCCCGATCGATACGCTCGGCATCACCTTTCTCGCAGCATTGAACACAGCTACGCGGACGGCATACACACTTAGCCCGACCCCGGTCGATGCCGACTCGCCGCCAGCAGTGCCAACAAGGACTGGCTCGGCGCCTTCAGTCCCCGCAACACAGCCCCCGCAGCCCACCCGAGCGCCCGGTCGACCTTTGCGCAGGCCACCTCGCGAGCATCTACCCCCTCCTCAACTCGTCGCCCCATGCCCTTGGAGATACCTGCCGCCTCGATGACCGCGAAGCGCCAGGGGCAGAGCCCCAGTCGGTGCGCCGTGACACGTGACGCAAGTCGGGCGAGATCGCGAGTCCCCATACTGGCATCCTCACAGGGCCAGCTGTCGCCAGCTAGACCCATCCACGAGAAAGGCCGACTACTGATCAAAAGACCCCCGACAAGACCATCCAGATCCATTCAACTACACCAGACAGTCCACCAGATAGTCCACGAGAAGGCTATCTGGGTCTATACAATCGAGGCCGACTAAGGTTAGGTTGCTGGGGTGCACCAACCGTTGACCTGCAGGGTTGACGGGGGCGCGAGCCGCACGGAACGCGTATACAGCTGGCACCACAGGCGGGGATAGCCGCCTCCCTCACCTCGAAAGCGGCACTCGTAGATACATGAGCCCCACTACACATCACCCTCCGGGCAGCCCTCGGCACCACCGACGACCGCCTCGCGCCGCATCCGGACGAAGCACACCAGCCTGAAAGGACATGACGATGGCCACCAAAGCCTACGAGCTCTACGGAGTGCCCACTGCCCCCGAGGACCCCGCGCAGGAGTACATGACGGTCCAGGAGACCGCCTATGTCTTGAAGTGCTCCGTCTCGTGGCTGCGCCGCTTCCTCCGGGACCATTCCACGCTCTGCGGCCGGACCGGCCGCGGCGGCCGGATCATCACCAACTGCGAGCAGCGCGCCGCGATCCATGCCACGCGCTCGGCCGGCGACCCCCGCACGGGGCGGCCGATACCGCGCCGACGCAGTCCTCGCCGCGCGACTGTGAAAACACCCGTCGCCCCCTGATCAGACGAACACGCTACCTGCAGCGATGCGCCGTCGCTGGGCGACGAGGAGTTACTGACTCCGGCTCGTTACTCGGGTTGAACTGGCCTTATCGCAGGTGCTGACGGACCTTGATCCCTACGGTACGACATCGGTGTGCGGCAGCGCGTCGGGCCGGGCCCACTGCTGGCCGTTGTGGCCGCCGGACAGAACCGCCGTCGTGCCATCCGGGACGGCGGTGGTGAACACGAACTGCCGCACCCGGCGGCGCTTGTGGTCGGTGTAGTCGATGGTGCGCGCGAACTCCAGGTCTAGGCCCGTGAGGCCGGTCTCCTCGGCGAGCTCGCGGGCGGCGCCGGCCTCCACCGTTTCGTCATTCGTGCGGTCGCCACCCGGGTACTCCCACGAACCGGGTAGGTCGTCGTGGTCGGTCCGCCGGATCAACAGAACCCGGCCCGAACGGTCGCGTACCACGATGCCGACCCCGAAATGTTCGATTCCTTCGTGGCAAGCGGAAGCCGTCAGCACTTCGAAGTCATCATTCGTAGATCCTCTTATCCTGGAAGGTGAGCACAGCGCGGCCCAGCGTCGCAAGAAACCGTCACTGACTATGTTTTACATAGAAATTGACACTCAATCGGACACCGCGCCCAGGTCGCAGACCCTGCCGCTGTTCGAGTCGTCCGATCAAGCCCGGCGGTTCCCGGCGAGCCCGGGTCGAAGGCGGCCTTCTCGATTTCACGTGACTTCCGCTCTCCTGTGCCCCGGATCCGGCGGAAGGGCTTGAGGTCGGGTAGCCGGGTCACGTTACCGTGCCCCGGCTACCCGACCTCAGGCGGTACAGCGGGCGCCAGCCGATCACGGCTCCCCCGATCTGGGGCCGGTCGGGCGGTGGGAACAGGAAGAGGCTGGCGGCGTCGAGGCGGACCAGGCTGGTGTGCACCTGGCCGTCCGGGAGGAAGGCTCGGTCGCCGCGGTCCGGGACGCTGACGCCTTCCTCGATGACAGGCCGGCCGGTCGTCAGCGCTTTCAGGCGATGGTCGGTGTCACCGCCGCTCTGCTTCCGGGGTTCGTCAGACGACTGTGTCGGCCTGCCAGCCCGGCCAACTCGCCGCTGCTGTAGATATCGTGAGGGCTGGCGGGCGAATAGGGGCGCACGGGCGGGTGGCGTGGACGATCTGGCGGGCGGTACGGAACATCTCGACGCCGTGGGCGTCGTCGGGGAAGCGCTCGACGACGCGGTGGTGCACGTGCTGCCGGTAGGCGAGCGTGTTCAGTCCGGTGAAGACGGTCATGTCGAGCTGCTGCTGCGAGGCGAAGCATGCCAGAGCCTTCTGCTTGGCAGCCAGGAGTTCGGGAGTGCCGACGAAGAGCAGGTTGGGCTCGAAGTTCCGGCTGTAGAGGGAGCGGAAGTAGATCAGGTCGGAGGCTTCGCGCATCGCCACCGCCGTGACCTCCTCGCCGGTAGCGCCGTGGTCGAGGTGTTGGTCGTCGGGGAAGTGGGTGTAGACGATGTCGGGGCGTTCGACGGCGACGGTGTCGAACAGCGCCGCGTTGATGGCGCCGCGATGGTCGGTGAAGCGGGTGTCGGGGATGGCGGAGAACGTGTACCGGTCGATGCGCAGGATTTCCGCGGCGGCCAGGCACTCAGCTTGGCGCACCTCGCCGTCCTTCCCGGGGCGCCCGGCGCTCAGACAGTGGACGCGGACGCGGTCGCCGGCCTGGGCGTGGTCGAGCAGTCGCATGCCCATGGCGAGCTCGGCGTCGTCAGGGTGTGCGACGACGGCGAGGACGGACCGGCCGGGGCTGAGCTGGGTCGTGGTCACGGGGACTCCGGGAGGGTGGTGATCTGCAGGGCGCTGTGCAGTCGGCGGCCGTCGAGGCCCTGCCAGCGGAAGGGTTCATGTGCATCTTGGGGCCAGCGCAGGTAGTGGAGGCTGCCGACTGCGTCGACCTGGCCGCTGTGCCGGTGGGCGATCTTGGAGGTCTGGCCGCCGTCGAGGTGGAACACCGCTGCGGGGTCGTGGCCGGCATGCTCCACCAGCTCGGAGGTCTCCTGGACGGTGGCGCCCTGGAAGCCTGGGGCGAGGGGCGCACCGTCGAGGACGGTGATGGTCAGGTGCTGGCCGTCGAGGGTGAGCAAGGTGCGGGCGTAGCGGGCGTCGGGGCGGAAGGGGCTGGTGCCCAGGCTCTGGTCCCAGGCGGCGGTGTGTCCGGCGGCGGCGTCGGCGGCGGACGGGCCCAGCGACAGGCCGCTGTCGATGCCGGCGGTGGCGAGGGTGTCGAGAGCGGTGACGTGGACGGGCGCGCCGAGCGCGAGGTGGGCGGGCCAGGGCCGGTGGGTGCGCAGGATGTAGGCGCCGGTGAACAGGTCTGCGCCGCCGCCGGGGTGCAGCGCGGTGATCCGGGGGCCGGTGGGGGTATGAGTGACGGTGCAGTCGAGGGCTGCCGGGTCCCGGAGGGTGGTGTTGGCGGCCGGGTCGACGTCGCGCCGGAAGCCGGTGCGCGGGTCGTCGCGGTAGCGGATGCGGCAGTTGGCCGCGCCGAACACGTTGAGGTGGCCCGGCTGGTGACGATGCGGTTGGGGTTCCTTGGACCCGGTCCAGGTGTGCGGGTGGCCGGCGATGGTGACGCTGCCGGTGGCGGCCAGGGTGCGCAGCGTCGGGCGCCCCTGGTGGATGAGCAGGGCGGGTTTGGTGATCGTCGGCAGGCTGACGGCGCAGCGGTCGCCGACGGCGAGGTCGAGGCGGGGTTCGGCGGGCTGGTAGGCAGGGTCGTCGGAGATGTAGGAGAAGGCGCCGGAGGCCGCGGCGACGGCGGGGCCGGTGACGAGGTGGCGCAGGTGGAAGCCGGCGGGTGAGGAGACGGGCCGGCAGCTGGCGCGGCCGAGGTCGACGGTGAGGGTATAGGCGTTGGTGAAGCAGTCGGCGCTGAGGTCGATCGGCCGGGCGGTGAGGGTGACGCCCGGGGCGACGGTGCGGGTCCAGGCGAGGGTGGGGCGGGCGAACGGGCTCTGGTCTCGGGCCAGCGACGGGACGCCGGGGACGTGGATGCCGCGGGCGCTCAGTTCGGCGAGTGCTGCCAGGTCCGCCCGGTCACTGGCCGGGGCGAGGGGACGGTTCACGCTGTCACCTGCCGTGCGGTCTCCACCAGGTCGGGGACGGTGAACGGCCCGGCGTCCAGCAACAGGCGCAGCCGGTGGCGCATCCGGCCGGTCGTGGCAGGCGGGGCGGTAGGCGGGTAGGGGACGGTGCGTGCCTCCAGCCGGTAGAGCAGCACCCCGGCCGCCACGGCCGCGAGGAGGTCGTCGCTGCGCCAGGGCCTGACCGGGGTGTAGGCGTCGAGGAATGTGGTGGTGAGCGGCTGCAGGTGCTCGGGCCGGGTGAGGTGGTGCAGGACCAGGTGGGCGAGGAGGTAGCCGAGATCGAACAGCGGCGTGCCGGTGTGGACGTTGTCGAGGTCGACGAACGCGGTGCGCCCTGCGGCGAGGCTGATGTTCTTCGGGCTGGCGTCACCGAGGACGAGCTGGTGGCCGGGCAGGGCGTCCAGGCTCCGGCACACCTCGTCAAGGGTGCGGTGCCCGCTGGCGCGCAGGCAGTAGCCGTAGGCGTGCTCGGTGCGGAACAGGTCGTCGCCGTCGCCGTCGCGCAGCGGCGGAAGGTGGGCGGTGGCCAGGTGGATGCGGGCCAGGGCCGTGCCCAGGCGGGTGCACTGCTCGGTGGTGGCGGCGCGCTCGTCCAGATGCTCGCGCCAGGTGCGTCGGTCAGGGAAGATGTCGCTCATCACCATGGCGTGTGCCTGGGGCACGAACGCCAGGACCTGCGGGAACATGTCGGGCAGCAGACCGTGATAGATCGTCAGGGCACGATGCTCAAGGGCGATGAGTGCTGGGTCGGTGTCGATCGCGATCCGGGCGAACTGGCGGCCGCGGACCTTGGCGATCGCGCTGCCCGCCTCCCCGTGGACGCGGAAGACGTGGCTGACGTTCCCGCCGGTGCACGCCTCGATGTGGGTGAGGCGTCCGGCGTGGGGGCGGCACGCCTCAAGGACAGGGAACAGGTGCGGGCCGAGGACTCGGGCCAGGGCGGGCGCGGCGGGGACGGCGGGCGGGGCGGTCATCACGCGGCCCCCAGCGTGGCGAGGGCCTTGCCACCATGGCTCACCGGGGCGGAGGCGGGGTGAAAGTCGAGGACGACCGGGGGGCAGGGCTGCCCGCCGCCGGCCTCGCGGCGGGCCATCGAGAGGTAGGCGGCGGCCATCAGGCGGGCCGGGCGCCGGTGGTCGGCCAGGTCAGAGGCCATCTCGGCGCGCGGAATGCGGCCGGCGAGGTAGGAGAGGAAGTCGGTGACGGCGCAGGTGCGCGCCGAGCGCTGCGTCGGCAGCACCACCTCGCCTCTACTGTCCCAGGTGAGGTCGTCGAAGCCGAGCACACGGTGCCGCTCCCACCCCAGTCCCAGCCCGTCGTTGCGGAAGACGTGGAGCTCGATATGGTCGGCACCGCCCGCCGCCCGCCGGTCGACGCCGTCCCCATCAGCGTGGAGGGTCTGCAGGACGTGCAGGTGCAGCGCCTGGAACGGGCCCTGCTGGACCATGTGGCTCTCCTGCCCGATCCGGCCGTTGCCCTTGTACAGGCCGCCGAGTGCCGGGTGGAGGTCGCCGCGCTGGGAGAAGGTGGTGTGGGCGAGGCTGTGGCTGCCCAACGCCAGCGTTCGGCCGTGGCTGCGGTAGGCGACGTTCAGGAACATGTCGACCTCGCCGAAGCCGGCGAGGCGGTGCAGATCCTGCGCGGTGTAGGGGTTGCGGTCGGCGAACCCGGGCAGCAACCGCTCGTGGTCGGCGGCGGTGAGCTGGGCGAGGAAGTCGCTCGGTCGGGTGCACGCGGCGTGGACCTCGATCTCGTCGAGCTCCTTGCCGGGCCGCTCTGCGGCGGCCAGCCACCACGGCACGATGTCGAAGTGGTGGTAGCCGGAGTGCGCGGCTTTGCCGTAGCCGTCCCGGAAGCCGTGGTAGCCCAGGTCGACGAGTTCGTCCGGCAGCCGCCACTGGCCGTCGCCGTGGCTTGACTGGATGGAGGTGACCGGGCAGTTGGTCGCCTCGGCGACCTCGCCGATCAGCTCCCGCACCCTGCGAAACGCCGGGTGCCAGCGCCGCTGACTCAGCACGCTGACCACCATCCGCGGATCACGCTGCCGCCCCGCCCGGTACGCGTCCAACAGGGTGTCGAAGTCGTCGGCGATCGCCATCGCCGCCGCCGGATCGGTGGACGCTGCGGGGTGCACGGTCAGCGGCTTGTCGAGCAGCACTGGCAGGTTCCGCCCGATCGCCCACAGCGCGTACGGCAGGTGCACGGACGGTTCGGTCGCCACGACGACGGCCCCGATCCGCTCCTGCTCCACCACGGTCTCCAGCGCGCGCCGTACCGCGCCGGGCAGCTCGCGCCGCGAGGCGGGAAACGGCTCGACGGCAACAACCGGCATGCGCCGCGGCCGGTCGGGTGTGCCGTACTCGACCGCGGCGGCATTGTGGGACAGGTCGACGCCGGTGACCGTTCCTGCCAGGCCCGTGTCCTGGGCGGCGGCCAGCGCTGGCAGGTGGTTGAGGCGGGTGTGCGGTCCGACGCCGACGACCAGCACGTTCATGACGGCGTTCACCGGCCCACCGCCACCGCGCGGTCGGCGCCGAGCAGCGGCAGGACGCCCTCGCCGACCTCGTAGGCCTCCTCCAGGTGCGGGATCCCGGACAGGATGAACTCCTCGATCCCCAGCGCCGCGTATTCGGCGATCCGGTCGGCGACCTCCTGATGGGAGCCGACCAGCGCGGTGCCCGCGCCACCGCGCAGCAGCCCCACCCCGGCCCACACGTTCGGGTGCACCTCCAGGTCGGAGGTCCGCGCGCTGTGGCGGTAGGCGGTGCTCAGCCCGCTCTGGCGGGCCTGCCCGGTGGACTGGCTGCCGGCGAGCGTGGTCTGCACCCGGGCCACATGCTCGGGGTCGATCCCAGTCAGCAGGCGCTCGGCGGCGGCCCACGCCTGGGCGGCGGTGTCGCGGGCCACTGTGTGGAACCGGATCCCGAACCGCGGGACGCTGCGCCCCGCATGGGCGGCCAGCTCGCGGATGCGCTCCAGCCTGGCTGCGACGTCGGCGGGCGGCTCGCCCCAGGTGAGGTGGACGTCGGCGTGGCGGACCGCGACCGGCAGCGCCTCGTCGGAGGAGCCGCCGAAGTACACGCCCGGCATCGGGTCGGGCGGGGAGAAGACGGCGGCGCCGCGCACGTCGTAGTGCGCCCCGGAGTGGTCGAACGGCTCGGGACTCCAGGCGCCGCGCAGCACGGTCAGCCACTCATCGGTGCGCGCGTAGCGGGCGGCCTTGCCGAGGTGGTCGCCGAAGCGGGCCTGCTCGGCCGGATCGCCGCCGGTGACGATGTTCAGCAGCAGCCGGCCCCGGGACTGGCCCTGGAAGGTCGCGGCCATCTGTGCGGCCAGCGTCGGCGATATCGCGTCAGGGCGCAGCGCAACCAGGAACTTGAGGCGCTCAGTGGTCTGGGCGAGGGCGGCGCAGGTGATCCACGGGTCCTCGTTGAACGTGCCGGCGGGGGTGAGGATCGCGTCGAAGCCCAGGTGTTCGGCGGCTTGCGCGATCTGGGTGAGGTAGCGCAGGTCGGGGGCGCGGTGCCGGTCGGAGCCCGGGACTCTGCTGGTGGCCGTGTCGTGGCCGGGCCCGTGGGTGCCGCGCATCCCGGTGGTCAGGGTGCGGCCGTCGGCGCCGGTCGGCAGGAACCAGTGGAACTGCATGAGGGTGCCCTTCTTCGCGCTGGTCAGTCGGATGTGAGGTCGCCGGCGGCCCGGGCGAGCAGGCGGCGGTGCACGGTGGCGGGCAGGGCGATGGCGCCTTCGCGCAGAGCCGCCTGCTCGCGTTCGCGGCTGCTGCGGCCGGGCAGGCGCAGCGGATGGCCGTCGCGGGTGCGGCCTCGGGCGATCTCGGCCAGGAGCTGGGTGTTCGCTGCGGGGGCTCCGTCTGTCTGGCCGCCGAGGGTGGGGTCGAGGGCGATGACCGTGTAGCCGGTGGTCCAGGTGGAGTCGACGCCGGTGCCCATCGGGAAGCCGAACAGGCTCCCGGTGAGGGTCTGCAGCAGTAGGGAGAGCGCGAAGCCGCGGTGCTCGCCGAAGATCACTGCCGCGTGGGCCCGGTGGGGGTCGGTGGTCGGTTCGCCGTTGGCGTCGGTGAAGCAGCCGTCGGGGAGCTCGTCGGCGGCGCGGCGGGCTTCCCAGAGCACGCCCATCGGCGCGAGCGTGGTGGACATGTCCGCGGATGCAGGTCCGTCGAGGGTGGGGACGGCGTAGGCGAGCGGGTTCACGCCGAGTACGGGAGTGCGGCCGCCGCTCGGCGTGGCCTCAGGCCGGGAGGTGTTCGTGACGATGGCGACCATGCCGGCGTCGGCGACGTGCTCGGCGACCTCGGCGAGGATGCCGTAGCGCTGGGCGTTGATGGTTCCCACGGCTCCGACGCCGAACTCCCGGGCCCGGGTGATGGCCAGGTCTGCGGCGTAGCGGGCGGCGAGCGGGCCGATCTCGCGCCGGGCGTCGACGACGGCCAGGGCTCCGTACTCCCGCACGATGAGCGGCTCGGCCTGGCGTTCGGCGAACAGGGTGGCCTCGAAGCAGAACTTGGCGATGCCATGGGACGGCTTGCCGCGCAGCTCCCCGGTGAGGAAGTGCTGGACCACCTGGCGGCTCGCGCCGTCGGGCACGCCCGCGGCCGCGCACGCCCGGAGCATCAGGTCCTCGAGTTCGGCGATCTCCACCCGCACGGCCGCCGGCGCGGCTGGCGCGGGAGCGCGGGCGGGACCGGTGGGGGCGGTGTCGGGCATGGCTCTCCGTTCGACGGCATGGCGGGGTGGGACCGGGGCGCGGCAGGCGGCCGGTCGAAGGACTGAGGGCGGGTCAGGAGCGGGAGCGGAATCGGTTCCAGGCCGTGGCGGTGCGCAGTTGCCCTTCCCGTTCCGTACGGCGGGCGGGGCTACAGGTGGCGGCCTGGGCGGCGCGGCGGCGGGTGAGCGCGGTGACGAAGGTGTCGACCGCGTCGGTGGGGGCCGCGGCCCAGTCGGGGAGTACCTGCCAGGCCCAGTTCTCGGCGTCGGCCGGGCTGGTGCCGGCGTCGATCAGCTGAGCGAGCAGGAAGGCGGCGCTCAGCCATCCGGCGCCGCGCCCGGGCCACGCCCAGTCCACCAGGACTGCGGTGCCGTCCGGTCGGATGAGGATGTTGCCGGCGTTCAGGTCGGTGTGGACGAGTCGGTCCCCGGCCAGGAGGCCGAGGTCCAGGTCGGCTCCCAGGTACTCCCAGCGATCCTCGACCCGTAGCAGGGCGGCGTCGGGGGCGGGCAGCACCGCGAGGTGCCGGAGCACGCGGGCGACGGCGCCGAGGTCTGCCGCGCCCGGGGACAGGTCGGCGGCCCGGCCCTGCACGTGTTCGAAGACCAGCCACCGCCAGTCGGCGGCGGCACCGTGGTACAGCAGGCGGGGCGCGAGCGTGCGGACGGCGGCCGCGACGCGGGCCTCGGTGTCCAGGGTGTGGCAGTGGCGGTGGGACAACGGTGTGGCCTTGAGGAACACCAGGCCTCCGGGGATCTCCAGGGACAGGCGCCGCCAGGCGGTTCTGCCTGCCGTCGCCTCGGTGGCGGTAAGCACCGGACCGCAGGCCGCTTCGACGGCGGAGCGCAGCTGCTTCGGGAGACCGCTCCACACGGTGGCGGTGGGAGCGGTGGGGCCTAACGGGTGGGGAGCCAAGGCCATGGGGTAACTCCTGATCCAGGTTGTTACGGGAATCCGGGGACGGTGGGCGGGAGCGGAGCCAGCTGCGCACCGATCGGACTACGGCCCGGTGGGTGGCTATCCGGTCGAGGCCCAGGTGGGGCCGCGCCACCAGGCCGGCGAGGTCGTTGACCGGATGGTCACGCGGGCATCAGGAGCTGCGGCGGACGGTGAGCAGCTGCCGCAGCCGGTCTCCTTCGGGAGACAGCGGGCGGGCGTCGCCGGTGAAATGGGCCTGGCTCAGTGGCCGGACGGGGCCGGACAGCCGCGCGAACTCGTCGCCCGGGCCGGCCCCTCGGACGGCTACTGGTCCTGGTCGGCCATACGGGCCAGGACGAACCGGCCCCGGTCGATGAGGACGGAGTTGTTCTTGATGAAGCCGCCGTTCAGGTACGAGACGCCGAGCCGGGTGGTCAGCAGGCGCAGCAGCCGGTCCTCCTCGGCCGTCAGCGGGCGGCCGTACCCGTCGAAGAACGCCTTCTTGAGGTCGGAGCGCTTCACCCACACCGCGGCGTACAGCCATGTGTACTCCTCGACGGCGAGCCCGTGGGCGGCCATCTCGAAGTCGATCAGCCCCAGGACACCGGTCGAGTCGTCCCACAGCCAGTTGCGGGTGGCGAAGTCGCCGTGCCGGTAGACCGCGGGCACCTGGCGGGCCAGTTGCGGCAGCTCGTCGGCCACGCACCGCACCAGCGCGCGCTGGGCGGCGTCCAGCTGGTCGCCGACGCTGTCCAGGCACGCGGCGGCCTCTGCGGCCTGCTGCGCCATGGACGCGCCGATGGCGTCGCGCTCCCGGTCCCGGTCCGGGACCGGGGCGGACGCGTCGTGCCAGAGGCGGAGCGAGCGGCCGGCGAGCTCGTACACCCGCTGCTCGTCGCGGGGGTCCAGGGGCAGGTCGCGTACGACGCGGCCGGGCTGGGGCGAGCTCAGGATGGCTTGCAGGCCGGGGTCGGCGGCCAGGAGCCGGGGCGCGCCGTCGGGGTCCAGGGCGTGCTCGGCGTGCCGGTAGCCGGTGATCTCGCGCTGATAGCCCGGAGCGCTCGGGCTGATCTTCACGTAGGCGATCCGGTCGCCGACGCTCACGCGCCACACCTGGGACTTCGCTTTGGGCCAGGACACGTCGGCGGCGGCCAGGTCCCCGCCCGCCAGGTTCTCGGTGACCCACCGCCGCAGGTCGGAGGGGATAGGGGTGTTCCGGGTCATGTGAGGTGCTCTCCGATTCGCGTGGGTACAGCGGTGGCCCGGCGGCCGGGGCGCTGCGCGGCGGGTAGCGGCGGTGCACCGACGATACCCGCCGGGTGGGCGGGGTGCGGACGATGGAGCGGTGGCGGGTGCTGGTGCACCGCCGGACCTGCCGGATTACCGAGAGGCGCCTTCCGCTCTCGTCGGCTGGGACAGCCGGTCTGCGCGGGGATGGGGCGGGCGGGGTCAGAAGTAGTCGGCCAGCCAGGGTTCTCGCTCGGCCGTGGCCGCGAGGAGCCGGGCCACGGTGTCGGGGTCCGCGTTCACGCCGGCCAGCGTGGCTGCGGCGGTGCTGCGGTAGCCCCCGGCGTACCAGAGGGTGAACTGTCTGCGGGTCAGTGTGAGGTGCCCTTCACGGGTGCCGGGTGCCAGTTCGCCGTGGCCGGCGCGGATGCGCAGCGTGTACTGCTCGGTGGCGGTGGCGTCGTCGGTGACGACCGAAAGCGGCAGCACGAGGTCGATGTCGGCGGGCCAGCCGCGTAGTTCGACGGCTCGGCGCAGGTCCAGGATGCGCAGCATCCACGGGTGCCAGGAGCGCGCCGACAGGTCGCCGCCCCGGTAGAGCAGGTTCGCCAGCAGCGGTGCGGGCGGCAGGGCGGTGCGTTGGAAGGCGACGGTGGACACGCGGCTGTTGTACCGGCCGAGGAAGGCCAGCATCGCGATACCGGTGCGGTGGTCGGCGGCCCACATGTCGTACACGCTCACCTGCCGGCCTTGGCTGGGGTGGTTCTCGACGGCCACCGACAGCGACCCGGTCACCTCGCCGCCGGGCGGGTTGAAGCGGTAGGTGGTCACGTCGGGGTGCTGGTGTTGCTGCCAGTCCTGCCACCACGCGGGGCGCTGCCACGGCCCGTTCCACTGTCGGGCCAGGTCGTCCTGCAGTCGGTGGAGCTGCTCGCCGGCGCCCTGGGTGATCTCGAATCCCGGGTCGTCGAAGCGCAGGCGGGTGAGGGCGTCGGTGGGCAGGGAGTAGGAGTACACCTGGGCGGGGGCCTCCCAGCCCATGCGGCGGGCGTAGCCGTTGGACGCGGTCCACAGGGTTGCCAGGACCGCGCCCTGGTCCTGGAGTACGCGGAGCCGCTCGGTCAGGAGCTTGTCGGCGAGCCGATCGCCGCGCTCTTCGACCGCCACGCAGCCGCAGCCCATGCTGGCTGCCGGCACTGCCTGGCCTCCGAAGTACTGTGGAACCAGCAGGCCCAGGCCCCCGGCGATGACCCGCCCGTCGCGCACGGCGACGCGGCGGTCCGCGTGGGCGCCCAGGAGCCGCACGTCCTGAACCGGCTGCCCGAAGGCGCGCGTGGCAAGGAGGTCGTACTCGTTCCACAGCTCGTCGTCGGCTTCCATGATCGACACGGTCGAGGCGGCCATAGTGATACTCCTTCCTCTCCTTTTCGGTTGCGTCAGGGCCTTCACGAGCCCAACTGCGCTGGCGGCCGGGAGGTGACGCTCAAGCTCCCGGCCCCGGGGCCGGGCGCGCTGGGGTTCCGGTGCCAAGTGCGTTCGGGCTTCTAGTAGTTGGTCGCACTGCGGACGGTGGCGGCGTCGGCGGGGACGAGGAAGGTCCGCGTGAAGGTGAGGACCCGCTGGCTGTCCTGGTTGTAGCCGTTGGCGCGGCAGGTCACGACTCCCTCGTGGGGTCGGCTCGTGGACGGGCGGGCCTCCAGTACCTCGGTCGTGGCGTAGAGGGTGTCCCCCTCGTGGACGGGGTGCTCGAAGCGCACGTCGTCCAGCGCGAGGTTCGCTGAGGTGAGCCCACTGGTGGCGCGTACCGTCATGCCGATGACGAGGCCGAGCGTGACAATCCCGCACACCAGCACCTTCTCGCGGCCGGTCGCCGCGCAGAACTGGGTGTCGGAGTGGACCGGTGCGGGGTTGCCGGTCAGGGCGAGCATCAGGGTGTGGTCGGTGGCGGTGACGGTCCGTCCGGGCCGGTGCTCGATCACCAGGCCGACGGTGAGCTCGTCGAGCCCCACACCGACATTCTCCCGCACGGTGTTCTCCCCGACGGGCCGCAGGCCCTGCAAGGCGGTGATGGTGGTCATAGATGTACTCCTTCGGATGCGGTGTGGTTGCTGGTCACGGGTGCTGGTCGGCCCGCTCGGCGAGGGCCACGGCGGCGGCATAGAACGGCGCGCCGACCATCTGGCCGTCCACCGAGGTGATCGAGGCCCCGCTGCGCCGGCGGGCGGCGACAATGGCCCGGGCGTGGGCCAGTTCCTCCTCGCTGGGCCTGAACGCCTCGGTGATGACGGGCACCTGGCGGGGGTGGACGGCCGTCTTGCCGACGTAGCCGAGCGCCCTGGCCAGCTCGGCCTCGCGCCGAAGGCCCTCCAGGTCGTCCAGCTCGAAGAACGGGGAGTCGACCACCGCCACGCCGGCGGCCGCGGCGCTGTTGGCCAGGACCGAGCGGGCGTGCAGCAACGCCTCCCAGGTCCGGGCGCCGCCGGTGAGCAGGGCGTAGTCCGCCGCGCCGAACAGCGCGCCGGCCAGTCGCGGTGCGCGCAGGATCGAGGCCGCGTCCTCGATGGCGCGCGGGGTCTCGATCAGCGCCCAGATCTGCGGGGTATAGCCGTCGCGGTCCAGGGCGGTGGCGGCGATCTCGATGTCGCGGGCGGACTCGACCTTGGGGACCAGGACGAGCGGGGGCCTGCTGGGGTAGTCGGCCATGGCGAGCAGGTCCCGAATTCCGTCCCGGGTGAGCAGGGAGTTCATCCGCACCCCAGCCAGCGGGCCGTCCGATGGGGCGGTGGTGAAGAAGTCGGCGGCCAGCGTGCGGGCGGTGTCCTTGTCGTGCAGGGCGACGGAGTCCTCAAGGTCGACGAGGGTGATGGCGGCGCCGCAGGTGCGGGCGCGGTGGAACCGGCCGGTGGCCACGGCCGGGGTGACCATCCAGGCCCCGCTGACGGGCAGCGTGGTCGGGCTCACCACTACTCACCGCCCCGTGTCCGGGGCGCAGCCTTCTGCAGGTCGCGGACGACGGCCTGGATCTGGTCCTCCTGACCGGCGATCACCTGGCGTCGGCCGAGCTCGAAGAACACCTCGACAGGGTCAACGCCCGCGTCCTGCGAGGCTTCCAGGACCGGCAGCCTGAACCCGCTGAAAACGCCGGCCAGTCCGCTCACCACGCTGATCGAGTCGATGGTCGGCGGGGCTGGCATCAGCTGGGCCTGCGCGATGTCGGCGGCGTTCAGCAGGGCGGACAGGTCGATCCCGGTCGGGTGACCCGTGCGTTCCAGCACGGCGGCCAGCACCTCCAGCTGGGTGTTGCCGGCCCCGGCGCCGAACCCGCGGGCACACCCGTCGATGACCCGTGCCCCGGCTTCGACGGCGGCCACCGAATTGGCCACCGCCATCCCCAGGTTGTTGTGGCCGTGGAAGATCACCGGCACCTCGCCGACCGCGTCCACGATGGCGGTGATCCGCGCGGTCACGTCGGCGGGCAGGTAGTGGCCAGCGGAGTCCATGATGCCCACGGCGTGTGCGCCGTAGGCGACCAGCAGCGCGCACTGCTCGGCGAGCATCTCGGGGCTGACCATGTGGCTCATCAGCAGCACGGCCTGGGCCTCCACCCCGAGGTCGCCCAGGAGGCCGAGGTGGCGCTCGGCGACGTCGGCCTGCGAGCAGTGCGCGGCGATCCGCACGACGTCGGCGCCGCGCTTCACCGCGTTGCGCAGATCCTTGCCCGTGCCCCAGCCCGGCGCCATGAACACCGCCATGCGGGAGTTCCGCAGCTCCTCGCGCACCGCGGTGAGCATCTCGTCGTCGCTGAGCCGGGCCCGGCCGAGCTGGAGAGAGGAGGCCCCCAAGCCGTTCCCGTGGCCGACCTCGACCACGGGGACGCCGGCTCGGTCGGCCGCGCGGGCGTACGCGCGCAGCTGGTCGGCGTCCAGTTGGTGGCGCACCGCGTGGTGGCCGTCGCGAAGCGTCGGATCATGCAGCACCACCTCGGGTGCGGAGGGCGGGCGGTCCAGCAACTGGGTCATGGGGGTCCTCACCGGGTCAGGGCGGCGGCGTGCTGCTCAGCCATGTGCACCGCGGCCGCGTTGATGATGTCCAAATTGCCCGCGTACCACGGGATGTGCCCGGAACGGGCTGTGACTTCCAGGGCCACGTCAATCCGCTGCCCGGTGACGGTGCAGGAGGTGACGGCGTAGCCGGGCGCGTAGTCCCGGACCCGCTCCGCCGCGGCGTGCACCGCGGCCTGCACTGCGTCGGTCTCTGCGGTGGGCGCGAGCGCCGCGACCGCCACGCGAAACGGCGGTGCCGGGTCGGCCGGGGTCAGGTTGAGCAGCGCCTTCACCGGCGCCTGGCAGGCAAGTTCCTGCACCGCGACCTGGGTCGTCGAGATGTACTCGTCGATGTTCAGGCGCGTGCCCCGGCCGGTGCTGGCCGTGGCGGCCGTGGCCACGACCTCCATGTAGGTGGGCCCGCAGACCTGGGCGAGGGCGTGGAGCACGGGGATCGCCGTCTGCCCGCCGCAGCTGATCAGGTTGAAGTGCCGCGACGGCAGGGCCCGGGTCCCGTTGACACTCGGCACCACCCTGGTGCCGGCGCCGCTCGGGGTGAGGTCGACCAGCACGGCGCCGGTCGCGGCCAGCTGGACCTGGTGGGCGGTATGGGCCGCCGCGTGGGAGGCGTCGAAGACCACGTCGAAGTGCTCACCGCTGCGGGCCAGGGAGTCGATCCCGTCGGCGGCGGTCGCCAGCCCCATCGCGGCCGCTTCGCGCAGCCCCCTCGATGAGCGGTCGCGGCCGACGACCAGTGCGCACTCCAGCACGCCGGACTTGCCGATCCTCTCGGCTAGGTCCAGTCCGATCTTGCCTGTCCCGAGGACCGCGGCCCTCAGTCGCCTCGTGGGCTCAGCCACGATGGTTCTCCTTCCGTTCGTCTTGGTGCCTTGGGGTGAGGTGAAGCCGACCGGAGTCGGCGCCGGTGCGCGGCGGGTCAGCGGACCTGCACGCTCACCGGGGGCAGGTGCGCAGACGAGACGCTCACCTGGCCGGGCGTCAGCGGGAGGCTGGCGTGCACCGCTCCGGCCAGCACCACCTCACCGGCCTTCAGGCCCAGGCCGAAGGCGGCCAGCCGGCGGGCCAGCCACGCCACGGACTCGATCGGGTCGTCGAGGATCTCGCTCCCGGCACCGGAGGCCACCGCGGTCCCGTCCACGGTCACCGTCAGCACCTCGGACGGCAGGTTCAGGTCCGGAAGGAACGGGACTGCGGGGCCGGCGACGATCCGGGCGCACGCCGCGTTGTCCGCGATGCTGTCGACCAGGGCCAGGTTCCAGTCCTGGTAGCGGGTGTCGATCACCTCCAGGGCGAGCAGCACCTCTCCCACCGCGGCCCGAGCCTCGCGCACCCCGACGGATTCTCCGGCCAGGTCCCGGCAGAGCCGGAATGCGAACTCCGCCTCGATGCGGGGGCTGATCAGCCCATCCAAGGCCAGCTCGCCCCGGATGGGCACGACCATGTCGTCCAGCAGAACTCCGAAGTCCGGCTCGTCGATGCCCATCTGCTCACGCATCGCGGCCGAGGTCAGCCCCACCTTGTGTCCGACGACCCGGGCGCCCCCACCCAACCGCTGCTGCACCCCGGCCCACTGGATCCGGTAGGCGTCACCCAGATCGGCCATCGGGTGCCGCTTCGTCAACGGGGCGACCGGACGGCGGGACCGCTCGGCCTCGCGCAGCAGGCCGGCCTCGTCCTCCACCCAGCCCTGGGCGTTCCCCACCTCGGCGGGGACGGGAAGCCGGTACCCGGATTGCGTGGTCGCGGTCGCGGGACCCAGCGGATCCAAGGGGATCATCTCGTGGCACTCCTTCGTACAGAACACTGATGCGGCGACCGCCGCCCCGGGGCCCGTCGGGCCGACCGAGGTCCTGTTGAGGGGAGAAGTGGCGGCGCGCAGGGCGGGGCTGTGGCGGTCCGGGAAGGCTGGATCGCACTGGATGTAGGCCGGCGGCGTGTGGCGGCTACCTGCGGGCGAGCGTTCCGGGTGGAGACCCAGGAGACACCACATCGCAGGACGGCGGAAGGCACTTTCAGGGGGGCACTTTTCGACATATTGGGCATGTTCGCGTCATGTCTGCTCGATGTTCGGCCCACCGGGCGCGGGATTCAGCACACCGCAGCCGTGTGCGGCGGGGAAGCCCTTCGGCCATGACCCGCACACGGCGTGCGGGATCCGCACATCCTGTGAACCGGCTGGGGAAGCCAACCCCACTACCCTTACAGGTGAGGCGAGTTGGGGAGTCGAATGGCTACTTCATCCAAAGGAAGCCGTGATCTCGGAGCGGTCATCCGCGGCGCTCGCGCTGCCAGGCGGATGACGCAGGCCCAGCTGGGAAAGGAAACCGGCTACTCGGCTTCGGCGGTGAGCAGGATCGAGAACGGTGAGATGCGGCCGTCGCCCCACTCGCTCCTGCGTTTCGAGGACGTACTGGAGATCGACCTCGGTGCGTACAAACTCGAGGTCTCGGCAGCGGCGTTGAGGCCACAACAGCCATCCGGGGCCACTTCCGGCGCTATCGTGGCGACCAGGACGTCGGACCCGGAGGATCCCATGCGCCGTCGGAACTTGCTGCTGCTTGGCGTCGCCGCGACCGCTTCCCTGGCGGTCCCACAGGCCGCGGCGGCAGGCTCGGCGCAGGCCGGTTCCGCCGACCCGGCCGACAACCTGGTAGGACTCCTCTACACGCCGCCTGCGCCCGTGTCCGGAACCTCGCTCCCGCAGTTGGACCGGCTGCTCGCCGCGACCCGGGCGCAATTCACCGCCTCGCACTACCGGGATCTCGGCGCCGCCCTGCCGGGCCTGATCGCGACCGCCGAGGCCCACCGAGACTCCTCCAGCGGCGGCGCCCGCGAGCGGGCCCACACCCTTGCCGCGCGAGGCTACGTCCTGGCCACGGAGTTGGCGGCGAAGCACCACTCGGACCTCGCCTGGGCCACGGCCGACAGGGCCGTACAGGCCGCTCGCCAGAGCGGAGACCCGGTCGTCATCGGCGAGGCTGTCCGCGTCCTCGCCATCACCATGCGCCGTGCCGGCCGTCCTGGTGCGGCCGTCGCGCTCCTTGAGCGCACGGCCCGCGACCTCGACGACCACGGCCCCGCCGCGCGGGCCGTCGCGGCCAGCCTATGGATGACCGCCGCCTACACCGCGGCATGCGCCCACGACGCCGGCAGCGCCCACGACCTGCTGACAGGAGCCGCCGAGGCCGTCGACCGGCTGCCGGTCGGCCTCCCCCGGCAGCGGCTGTTCACTGTGGAAGCTACGCCGACCCAGGTCGACCTGTACCGGGTCGGCGTGCACACGGTGCTCGGCGAGCCGGACCAGGCCGTCCCCCACGCGACGCGGATCAACCCGGCTGCTCTGCCCACGGCGGAGCGCCAGGCGCGCTGGGGCACCGACACCGCCCGCATGTGGATGCGCCTCGGCGACCAGCAGCGGACTTTGGCCGCACTGCGGTTCGTCGACCGAGTCGCCCCCGAGGAGGCCCGCCGACCCGCACTGCAGGCGCTCACGTCCGAACTGCTCTACACAGCGATGCCCGCGGCCGGCGTGCGCGACTTCGCACGCCGGACCGGGGTCCTCACCTGAACGCTTCCCGGCCGCCTCTTCACCAGCATCCGCCGCCCGGAGGTGACATCCCCCCGGGCGCTCAGCGACTCAAGCCGACGGTGGGAGGCCGGAACCGACCTGGTGTGCAAGTTCACGCACCCGCGGATCACCACTCCATGGGTCGAGCCTGCCGACCAGGTCATGGAGGTAGCTGTGTGCCCTCGAAGATCGCACCCCGGCGAGGATGTCCAGTGCCCGGTAGCCAACGGTCACCGCCTGCTCGAGGTCCCGGTCGATCGCATGCGTGCTGCCGAGGACAGCATGACGGATGCCGACCGCGCGCGTGTAGCGGCCCACCGGCATCGCACCGGCGCGCTCGGCCCAGCGCCGGGCCGCTGCCGTGAGCCCGAGGTCCCTGTGCACCTCGACGCTGTCGGTGGCCAGCCGCTCAGGGGTCATGTACGAGATCCACGAGGGGTCGTAGGTACCTTGGTGGATACCGGACAGCAGGTTCTCGCAGCGAACCAGCGCGGCGGCGGCGCCCACACCATCGCCGTCCTTGGCCAACGCCCTGGCCAAGGCAAGCTTGCAGAACGCCAACACCCGAGGCGCGGCGTGGCCCTTGCCCCGCTCGTATGCCGCCTCCGCCATGTCCGCGGCCTGCGACGGCCAGCCGGCCAGGAACGTCTTCAGCGCAAGCGTGGCCAGCACATAGCTGCCCAGCCCCACATCGCCGGCGGACCGGGCCAGGCGCAGGGCCTGGATCAGCAGCCGGTCAGCCGCGCCGTGGTGCCCCGCGTCCATGGCCGCCCAACCTACGACCCGCGACAGCTCAGCGACGGCGCTGTGCAGCGCCTGCCCGGTCTCGGCGGAGTAGTTGCCGGCCAGCAGCGGCGCCGCCGACCGCAGGCAGACCAGGACGTTGCTGTCGCGCCAGTCGCCACCCCCATACCGGGAGTCCACAAGCTGAGCCTGAGCAGCGGCCGCCCACACCTCCTCGACGTCGGTCCTGCCGACGCGCCGTTCTCCGTGACGCGGGGCGGGGACGTCGGCTGGGACTGCCATCCACCGCATGGTCGCCGCGCCGAGGACGGCGGGTGCGGCACTGGGCAGGCGCAGGACATCACGGCGGTGCACGGTCCTCCAGCAGGTGATGGCGTTCCCGAGAGCGGTCTCACGGTCGCGGGGGAAATCCAACCCGACCGCGGGGTCGAGCGGCGCCAACTCCCCGAACCCAGCATCCTCAAGAGTGACAACCCGGTTCAAACGTTCGCCAAGCAACCGAACAATCCGCTTGGAGGTCATTTCGCCAGGCTTTGCCCCGTCGAGCCAGCGCTGCACATGGGTATGGGTGTAGGCGGTGGGCTTGCTATCGTTCTGGGACAGCCTGTTGATCTCGCGCGCGAGCCACGCCCGTTTCACATCAGCCGCCGCGATCAGGCTTCCCAGGGCGGTGTTCACCTTGTGGAGCTTCGACGAACCACCATGCCGGGCAGTGGACGAGCCTGTGGCTTGACCGTCGTCGACCCTGGTGGACGGCGGTGCGGTTGCACCTTGATCCCTCGCAGACATGAGTCACCTCGTCGTGTCAGCCACTGTGGGCGAATGGGCAGGAACGAGAGCGGGGCTGACGAAGCGCCCCGGCCTGTTGGTACGCGTGATAGTGCAGCCCAGACGCCGGACCCACAGAGGACCGACTCCTCGCGCATGCCGACTGCGAACACCAGCCGGGCAAGGGACACTGGAGGGTAGCGGCCGGTGACCGAGGTACTGTCCCGTCCCTCAGCACGCTGCCGGACACACCTTGCGCCGAGATGTCCCAGCACCTGGGCCGAATACGCGTCACCACGGTGACTCCAGCATTCCTGCGGCGGCCCATCGCAGGAGGTCCAGGCTCGCCCGGTGGCCCAGTGCCACCCGGCCTTGCGCCGTCAGGCGATCGTCGGCCAGGTCCTCGTAGAACGTCTCGGCGCCGCTCGGGGTGACAGTGACGGTCCGGCGTCGGCCGAGGCGAAGGCCGACGCGGTCGACGAGGATCCTCTGGCTGCTGCACAGGGGAACGATGCGAACCCTCAACCCGGTGCCCTCAGCCAGCGCGGTGAGGTGCTGCAGCTGTCCGCTCCATGGCTGTGTGCCAGCTTGGGCGCAGGCGTGGAGCAGGGTCTCGTTGAGCAGCAGGACGACGCGACTGTCCGGCCGCGCCAGCCGGGGCGTGCGTGTCTTCCCGGTCCCGCACGCCTTCGTCAGGATGGTGCGGTCCTCGTCCTCCAGCACGCGCACGATGGCCGTGGCGGCCTCGATCTGGTCGGCACGCAGAGCACCCTCAGGGGGCGGGGATGCCATCCATGAATCGGCCGGCTGTGGAACCTCGAGCGCGGGGCCGGAGTTGGCACCCGGCACTCCGATCACGTTGGTCGTGGTGGTGCTCATTCACGGTCTGCTTTCACTCGGTGCTGTCGTTGTTCGGTCGTGGCCGGCCCTGTGAGGTTCCGCAGTGGGAGGGGCCCGACCGCGAGCCGGGCGGTACGTCCGGCGAGTGCGGCGGCTGCCGACCGGACCGGCAAGGGCACGTGTCCGGGCCTGGGATGCCGTAGCGCGGGCTGGTCATCGGCGAGGTCACGATGCCCGGCATGACGTCGCCGGAAGGTCCACCTGCTTCGTGTCCCTGCGGGCCCGGTCGCGCCGTTCGTAGCCGCACGGACGGCAGCCTTTTCCGGTGCGGCGCACGTTGCGCAGGTTCGGTGTGACGACGCTTCCGCACCCGCCGCAGCGGCAGCGCCACGGCCTGATGGTGACGCCCGGGTATGGCTCCAGCGGCTCCAGGCCGGCCGCACGCATCACTTCCACCGCTTCCTTCACACGGCAGTGCGCACAGCCCGCAGCCGCCTTGAGTGGCCGGCTGACGACCGTCCCACAGGCCAGATGCCGCATGGACCACGGCTTCTCGGTACTACCGGGGTAGGGCTGCATCGGCGTGTAGCCCGCGGCCCGGATGCGTTGTATGGCGTCCTCGGCGTTGACCGGGGTCCGGACGGCGGAGGGGGCGCAGCCGGCACACGGGCGTGTTCCTCTGAGAAGGAGGAAGAGTCTGGCGGTGGCCGTGTGTCCGCAGGCCTTGCGGCGGACCCGGACCGGTATCCGGGTCGTCTCGAACGGGTGGAGGAGCTCGTAGCCGGCGGCGCGGAGGCGGTCCTCGACGACGGAGTGGTCGAGGCGGGGCCGACCGACCGAGGCGCGCCTGCCGGAGGTGTCAACGGTGGTCGTCCTGGCCGCGGTCCGGCAGCCGGGGCAGAGAGTTTCCTTCTTCTCGATGCCCTGTTCTCTGCGGGCACGGTTGGAACGGTGGGCCGCACGCAGTTTGTCCAGTGTTCGGACGCAGACGTGGCCGCACGCGATGTGCCGGACTCTCCAGGCGAGGGTGACGCCGCCGGGGTAGGGCTCAGCGGGCTCGTAGCCGTAGGCTCGCAGCCGGTCCACGGCAGCCGTCTCACTGAGCGGGACGCGGCTGTTCGGCCGAGCCCCGGGGCGGCTGCCAGGGCCGTTTCCCCGGGGTGCACAGCCGGGGCACCTGTCGTGGGTGAGTTCGTCGAGCGGCTTGGCGACGATGTGGCCGCACGCTGTGTGGCGCACGTGCCAGGGCGCGGTTCGGCTGTTGGGGTAGGGGTGAACCGGGGTATAGCCGAGGCCGGTCAGCTCGGCCTGGGCGGCTCTGGCAGCCGGGTCACAGCTGGTGCAGTGGCCGAGGAATCCTCGTAGGGCGTGGTGTTCGACCGATCCGCAGGTTCGGTGCCGCATACGCCATGGTCGGTCGGTTGAGCCGGGGTAGGGGGTGAGGGGCTCCCATCCGTCGGTGTTCAGACGTTTGACGGCTTCGTCTGGTGTCAGGTCGTAGGTCCGCGTGGTGGGGGCCTTGCGGTTGGCGGAGCGCGGGTGGCAGACACGGCACGGCCGCCGGAGAACGGAGAGATCGGCGAGGAGGCCCCGGTCGTGATGGCCGCACGTCATGTGGCGGACGTGCACGGGAACGGTGGAACCCTCGTACGGCTTGGTGAGTTCGAGCCCGGCCGCCCGTAGACGGGCCGCGACCTCGTCCTGTGTGAGCCGTCGCCGGCCTCTGCGCCGGGTCGACGGGTCGGTGTTCGTGCTGGTCATCGTGGACGGTGCTCCTTGTCGGCGCAGGATTTCGGCATCGGAACGGCCGAGGGTCGGCACCCACCGGACGGTGCGCGGCGTGCGCCCTCATGGGCTGTCGCGGCCTTCAGGTCCGGCTGTTCGGCGGGGAGTCCGTGAGAGCTCGCCGTGCCATGCCCCGGGCGGGTGGCGTTCCTGGAACCGGCAGACCGGAGTGCGGATGCGGTCATGGCATGTCCTGGTGATCGACCGGCAGCAGCGGGTTGCCAACGTGGATGATGCCGCCGAACTCGACCAGTGCGGCCCGCTGTCCACCGGCAGGTGCCGGGACCCGCCCTGTGGCCGGCCACGCATGCCCGGCCACAGGGCTGGGCGGGCCGAGCAGCGGGTGCGGGGCGAGCGCGGCGGTGATCTCGGCGCTGCTGCGCACCAGCCCCCACCGGCCGCGGGTGCGCTCGGTCAACAAATCGTTGACGGTCCCTCGCAGGAGCTCGTCGTCGAGCGTCCACTGGGAGACGGCGAGCACGCTCCCCCGGGGAAGGCGCCCGACGAGGTCGGAGACCAGAGCCGCGAGGTCGTGGAGGGGCGCGGTGTGCGCGGCAGAGACGAGGAGCGCGCACACCGGCCGTTCCCAGGTGACACGGCAGCGCAGATCCGGGTGGTCGAGTACGTCAGCGCAGAGGTACGACGCCGCGATCACCGGGGTGCGATCGCTGACGTCGAGTGAGGTCCGGGCATATGCGAGCGCCCACTCGTCGTGCTCCACGGACACCACCAGCGCGTCGGGATCGTGGGACTGCACGGTCCTGTACAGATAGGGGTTTTGGGGAACCCCGCAGCCGAGGTCGACAATCTGCCGGATTCCCCTGTCCACGGCCGCCCTGGCGACCTCGACCTTGAACTCGACGGCGTCGCATACGGCGGCGCGCACGCCGTCCACGAGTCCGGAGAGCTCGTCGGCCAAGACCTGGTCGGCGGAGTGGTTCAGTTCCTGACCGGCGAGGCGATTGGTCATCCTCAGCCCGTTCGGTATCTGGTTGTCCCAGGTACAGGTTCCGGCGTGCATTCTGCTCATGGACAGGGCCTCTTCACGGACGGTTCCTTCGACGTGCTGGCCGCTCGGTGCGGCGACCGATGGTGCGCAGGTCAGTGGGGCACGGGCAGGACGCACGGCGGGCATCAGGCCCAGGCCCGGACGCGGACCAGGGCCCCGTACTCGAAGACCGCCGGGGCCGGGCCCGCCATGGGAAGGTTCGCGTGGGTGGGCAGGGTACGTCCGACCGCCGACCACGCGGTGACGTCCCCGGGCCGGGGACCGACCCTCTCCAAGCCCAGCAACGCCTTGGCCAGGTCGCCGGGCGCGCGGACCCTGCCCCAGCGGCCGTCCGTAGCCTCGTGCATCAGCCGGGTCAGCCGCCTGCGGTGCCGACGGGCGGGTGCGGCCAGGTGGGACAACGCCAGCAAGCTCCCCGGCGCCATACAGGCGGTGATACCCCCCACGAGCGCCGACAGGTCGGGTGCGGGATGCTGGTGATGGAGGCCGGTGAGCAGCACCGCGACCGGCTGCGCGAGATCGATGACATCCCGCACCCTCGGATCGTCGAGGATCTCCGGACCCAGCTGCTCCCGGAACAGGGTCACGACCGGCGCGTCGGCGTGCACCAGCATCTCGGTCCGGGTGTAGACGGTCCGGTCCGTGCAGACCAGCACCACGGGAGCACCGGCGTTGTGCTGCTGGACCGTCTCCCAACCGAGGACGCCCCGGATCGCCGGGGCGTAGGGGTATCCGTGTCCCAGGTGCAGGACCTGCGTGATGCCCGCGTCGGCGAGATGCTCCAGCACCCGGAACTCGAAGTCGGCGCCCGCGAGGGACGCGCGGGCGGTGCCGGGTACAGCGGCCTCGATGGCCTGCGCGGCGAGGCGGTCCGGCGCGAAGCTGGCGGTGCCGGAGGTCCAGGAGTCCGCCATGCGGAAGGCGCAGGGCACCGAGACGTCCGGACGTTCGGCGGGTGTGGCGGTCATGGGCGGGGCCCTTCAAGAGGCGGGGAGGAGTCGGGGTTCAGGAGACGGTGTCGGCGGGCGATCGCGACCGCGTGCGGGCGGCTGTCGGCATCGAGTTTGGTGATGACCCGCTGGATGTGGCTGCGGGTCGTGGTCGGGCTGATACCGAGACGCCGGGAGATGCCGTCGGTGTCCAGCCCGTCGGCCGCGCCTTGCAGCGCCTGCCGTTCCCGTTTGGTGAGCAGGACGGCGAACCGCGTGCCCTCGTCTGCCCCGGGACGGCTGTCAGCCGCCTCCAGCGCCTGGTGCAGCAGAGCGGAGCCGATCGCCGCATGGCCGGACAGGAGCAGCGTGAGCGCTTCGTGGGCCTCGTCCACGCCCGCGTCGTGGGGCAGATATCCGTCCGCCCCCGCCAGCAGGGCACCGAAGGCCACCGTGCCGTCGTGCGGTCCGACGGCGAGGGCCGCAGCCGCCGGCAGCGCCCGCTTCAGGTGCTGGATCCGTGCCTCGCACGATGTCTGGCCGTCGACGGCGAGTACCAGGACGTCGGCCCGGTCGCCGGGCCGGGCCGGGCCGGCGATCCAGCCGTGGAGGCGCAGCGCGACGGTCAGGGATTCTGCCTGCAGGAGCGGCGCCGCGATGGCGATGCGAGGCCCGGGGCGGGCGGGACGCGCCCTGGCGAGGAGCGTGTACCCTGATCGGCGTCCGGTCGTCGGCGGGAGCTGTTCGCGGTACACGTAGCCACCGGAGGGCCGGGCGGCCGTGACGGTCACAGGACGGCTCCGGGCGACGCGGTCAGACCGTCACTCAGGTCGATCATCAGGCCGTTGACGGCCCATCGCAGGCGGTTCACGAGGCCCGGCCCGTCCGCCACGGCGCGCTCCGCGCCCTCTCCCGGGTCGATGGTCACCAGGGCATCCCTTCGGCGGGCACGGCGACGACGGGCCGGCGGTCGGGCAGTTGCGCGGCCCCGGGCAGGTCGACCGTCCGGCACGCCTCCTCCAGTTCCCTGCGGCAGACCTGGCCCGCGCACAGGTCCAGGACCTGCTCGGGGGTCACCAGCAGCCGCTGGATCCGCGAGCCGGGCGCCATCGCGAGAGCGGGCCCGGGCAGGAAGCCGACTGCGCGGACGCCGGCGCCGCGGCGGCCGATGACCGTGACGCCCTTGACGAAGGCGTGGACGCCGCCGGCGCACACGCGGCGCAGGGCCGCTTCCGGGACGTCCGCCTCGCCGGGCTCGAGGGGGCCGCCGGGCAACGCGGTCTGACCGGTCTCCAGGTCGTGGCAGAGCAGGACGAGGCCGGCCGTGTGCCAGAGCCAGCCGTGGACCTCCGTCCCGGCCTCCGCCTCGCCGCCGCGGCCGTCCCGCTCCCACGAGGCAGGGACGGGGGCCCGGGTGCGGGCGAGCACCCCGTGCACGTCCAGCACACCGGGGTGGCGCAGGCTGCCCTGGACGAGTTCGGCTGTGCGGCCTTCGACCCGGGCGTGAAGTAGAGCCAGGATGCGCCTGGCGGCGCCCGGTGCGTGGGCCGCGAGATCGGCGGGGGCGACCAGGAGCGGTGCGCCGCGGCGGCCGTCGTCAAGCGTGCCGGTCTGGGCGTCGGTCAGGGGCGGGTGGTCGTAGGTGACGAGGGTCTGGGCGCCGGCGGGGTGCCAGTCCATGGCGAGCAGCCGTCCGGGGAGCAGATGGGCCAGTCCGGTCACGGCTTCGGCGCCTCGCCGGGCGGCCGCGTAGGGCGCCTCACCGGGCGGCACGGGACCTCGCGGCAGGTCCGGGTCCGTGCCGTCCGGACCGGGGGCGAGCAGCACTCGGCCCCGCAGGTCGGTCAGCAGCAGCTCGGCGTGCGTGGCCGGTGAGGCGGACAGCGCGGGGATTCTGGCAGTGCTCATCGGGGGTCTCCGGCGGGGGGCGCGGTCTTGATGAGGGCATCGGGCAGGGTCAGGCGGGGGCATGCGGGGTGGATCGCGTCGAGCTGGACGGTGCCGGTGGCGACGGCGGCATAGCCCAGCTGCGCGGCGTTGTGGGCGCCGAACGCGCGAGCGGCGGCGCGCCGTCGCGTGGCGGGTGACGGATCGAGGCGGGCGACGGCGCCCAGCACGGTGACCGGGCTTGGGCCGGTTTCGCGCAGGGCCGTGCGGACCGCGGGTGCGGGCGGGGGCAGGGTGCTCAGGTCGGTCAGGCCCGGTTCCAGGAGGGACAGGCCGGCCACGAGCGCCGCCACCTCGTTGTGGGAGCGGATACGTCCCCAGCCGCCCAGGATCTGCTGTCGCATGAGGGCCGAGGCCCGGTCGGCGGCATGTTCGTCGGCGCTCGCCAGGTGGGTGAGCACGACGAAGCTGCCGGCGGGCATGAGGGAGGGCAGGTCGGCCAGCAGCGCGGCGGGCAGTGCCTCGTCGGGCAGCGTCTCCAGGGTGGAGCACAGCAGGACCGCGACCGGCCGGTCCGGGTCGAGGAGCGCCCGGGCCTTCGGGTGTTCGAGGATCGGGTGCAGCCCGTCGGCGAGGTCGGCTTCGACGACCGCCGTCTGGTCGGTGCGCAGGTAGAGGCGGGCGTGATTGAGGACCAGGGGGTCGTTGTCGACGTAGACCGTCGTGCTGTCGGCGGCGATGGCCTGCGCGATCTCGTGGACGTTGCGGCGGCTGTGCAGGGGCAGGCCGCAGCCGAGGTCGACGAACTGGCGGATGCCGTGCTCGCGGACGAGGGCGCCGACGCTGTGCTCAGTGAACGCCCTGGCGTGGAAGGCGAGATCGGGTGCGTTGGAGACCAGCCTCATGAACGCGAGTGCGGTGGCGCGGTCGACCCGGAAGGAGTCGGAGCCGCCGATGAAGTAGTCGGTGACGCGGCAGGACCTGGCCTGGGTGAGGAGGCCCTCGATGACCTGGTCCACTGTGGTGCGGTCCGGTGTGCCGGCCGTGGTGGCGGGGGCCGGGGGCGTCATGCGGAAGCCTCCGCGTCCAGGGGGCGCCGGTGGCGGGGGACGCGGACCAGCGGGCTGGGTGCCGTGGGGTCCAGGGCGAGCGCTGCGGAGACCAGCGCCCACAAGGAGAAGCCCTGAGGGAGGTTCCCGGTGAGCTGCTGACGGTCGGCGTCCCACATCTCCGACAGCACCCCGTGCGGGGTCCGAAGGGCCAGCAGGCGTTCGAACAGGGTGCGGGCCTCCCGGGTGTGGCCGAGCGCCGCGAGGGCCTCGACCGCGTGGAAGCTGCAGGCGATGAAGGCACCCTCGTCGTCGGTCAGGCCGTCGACCGCGCCGTCCGGGCGCGGCCGGTAACGGCGGACGAACCCGTTGGCGTCGACCAGGTCCCGCATGACGGCCTCTACAGTGGAGACCAGCCGCTTGTCGTCCGGGGGCAGGACTCCGGCCGGCGCCATCAGCAGGACGGCGGCGTCCAGTTCACGCCCGCCGTAGTACTGGGTGAACACACCGGCCTGCTCGCTGTAGCCGTTCCGGCACACGGATGCCTTGATCGCCTCGCGCGCCTGCGTCCACCGCCCGACCGCGTCGGGGGCGGTGACGGGCACACCGGCCGCGGCCCGGTCGCTGGCCCAGCCGACCAGCAGGTCCAGGCCCTGCCAGCACAGCAGTTTGCTGTGGACGAAGTGGCGCCAGGGGCCGCGGACTTCCCAGATCCCGGCGTCCTCCAGCCGCCACACCGTGCAGATCCGCTCGCCGAGGGCGACCATCAGCGCATCCACGTCGGGGTCCGCCGGCATCCCGGCTCGCTCACAGGCCACGAGCGCCTGGATCAGCTCCCCGTAGACGTCGTGCTGCGCCTGTCCGGCTGCGCCGTTGCCGACCCGCACCGGCGTGGAGCCCGCGTACCCGGGCAGCCAGTCCAGCTCTCGTTCCGTCAGGTCACGGCCGCCGTCGAGCGTGTACATGATGGCGGCCTGTTCCAGGTCACCGCCGACTGCCCGCACCAGCCACTGCCGCCACCGCGCGGCCTCCTCCAGGAAGCCCAGGCGCACCAGTGCCTCGACGGTGAGCGCGGAGTCGCGCAGCCAGCAGTAGCGGTAGTCCCAGTTGCGGGCGCCGCCGATCCACTCCGGCACGGAGGTGGTCAGGGCCGCGGCCACCGCGCCGGTTTCGCGGACCGTCAGCAGCCGCAGCAGTGCGGCGGCGCGCAGGACCGCCTCCCGGTAGGGGCCCTGGTAGGTCAGATGGGAGGCCCAGGACTTCCAGTCCCGGCGGGTGGCGGTCAGGTCGACGCTCGGCGTCGGGGCGGGCCATGCCGTGGTGCCGGATCCGCCGACGGTCAGGGTCAGCGGGTGCTGCTCCCCCGCAGCGACGGTGAACTCCGCGCTCCATCCGCGCCCGGGGGCGGCGGCCGGCTCGTGCCCGGGGCCGTCGAGCAGCAGCGTGACGGACCCGGCGGTCAGCGCCAGGGCGTCCGTGCCGCCCTGGCGGGCCACCCACCGCACGTGACCGGGCAGGCGTCCGTACCCGAATGCCGGCGCGTAGTGCGAGGCCATCGCGACAGTGCCGGTCAGACCCTCGACGATCTGGTGGAGGCGGCTGAGGCGAGAGCCCGCGGGCTGGGGCGGCATGAACGACGTCACCCGCACGCTGCCGTCGTCGGTGTCCCACTCCTGGACCAAAACGAGCGCGTCGCCGTCCCAGGCGCTGCGCGTTGCCCGACCGGTGCCCTGGGGTGCGAGCGTCCAGTGTCCGTGCTCGGGGCCGCCGAGCAGCGCCGCGAAGTGGGCGCTGCCGTCGAGGGTGTCGCAGCCCCACTCGACGACGCCGGAGGTGGACAGCAGTACAGCGGTGCGGGTGTCGCCCAGTGGCACGAGGTCTTCGAGGGCAGTGGCGGCTCTGGTCGCGGAGCGGGGCATGGTCATGGTGCTCAAGGGAAGGCGTCCGTTCGCAAGGGTGGTGACCGGCCAGGGATGTGGAGCCGGGGGTGTGGTCAGGGGGTCGTGGCCAGGTGCGTGCTGACCTGGGACAGCAGGACCCGGCTCGTGGAGCAGGGCCGGGATCGGGCGAGGCGGGCGTCTGTGAGGCGACTGCGCGCGGTGGCGGCCTCCCCGCCGCGGCAGATGGCGCCGTTCGTCGTGACCTCGGCCGGCAGCGTGTGCCTCGAGCCGTCGAGCCGGTGGAGTTCGACGGGTTCGGTGTCCGGGCCGGGTGGCCGGCCGATGGCCGATCACCTGCTCCTCGCGCAGGCGCATGAGGGGGTCGGGCTGGTCGGCCAGACCCGGCACGCCGAACTGCACGGCCATGGTGGCCGGGCTCGATGGCGGCCAGGTTCCGGGCGGTGGCGCCGATCGAGGACGCGGTCTGGCGCAGCCGCAGGTCGGTGGCCCTTCGTTCGGCCCGCAGGCAGGTCCCCGGGAGCCGGGGTGGGGCCTGATCGTGCGGAGGCCGGCGGCGCGGGCGGTGGTGACGGCGTGGTGTGGCCCGGCGGCGGGAACGGTCAGGGTGTCGGCCTCGGTCACGGTGTCGCCCCCGCGGGGGTGGTGGTGCGGGCGCGCATCCACTGGGCCGCGACGCGCAGGTACGCGGGGGCGTCGTTCGTCCGGCCCGCGCGGTGGTGGACCGAGTCGACGGTGTCGATCGCGCGGTGCGCCGTCGTTCCGGTGTGGTAGCGGACGCCGGTTGGATCCGCCTCGACGACGAGCGGCCCGGCCGCGGTGGTGAGGTGGATCAGCGCGGGGCCGCCGGGGGAGGCGACGGCCGGGACGAGGGCCACCGTCACCCAGCCGTGCCGGGTCAGCTCCGCGAGGTGGTCGAACTGTGCGGCGGCGGCTGCCGGGCCGCCGCAGGCCCGGTCGAGGACCTGCTCGTCGAGGTACACCTGGACGCGTACGGGCGGTGCCGTCGTCGCGAGCCGCGTGAACACGGCCTCGTCCCCGGCCTCACCTGTGTCCGGGTCCGGGCCGGCGGTGAGGGCGTGGTGGTAGGCGGCGGTCCTGACGCCCGCTGGCATGATGCCGCCGCCTGCCGTCCGCCACGCGGTGGCCTGCGACAGGACGCTCTCCAGGCGGCCGGCCCAGCCTGTCTGGTCGTCGACGGTGCTCTCGGTCCAGGTCCGGCGGATGAGGGTGTCCAGGACCGGCAGGTCCTGCGCGGCGCCGAGCGCACGCAGCAGCCGGCTCAGCCGCTGCGCCGGCGGGGCCGGCGCCCGGCCGGCTTCGACGGCGGCGAGCTGCCGCAGGGTGATCTTCGCCGCGCCGGCGGTTTCCCGCAGGGTGAGGTTGCCCGCCTCGCGCAGCGCGGCCAGGCGCAGCCCGGCGACGACCGGCCCGCTCGGCACCAGCAGGGCGGGCTCCTGGACGTCGTCGGGGTCCCGGTCGGCGCTCACGACGCCTGTCCCGCGGTCAGGGCCCGGGCTGCTGCGTCGAGATGCCGGTGCTGCCCGGTGTCCAGGTACGGTCCCCCTTCGATCCACGGCCACCGGGATGTGGCCGGGTGCTGTGCGGCGCGGTCGACGAGAGCGGGGTCCAGGGCGGCGCACGCCCGCACGAGCGCCTCGGTCCCGGTGCGGCCGGTGCCGTCGGCGGCGAGGGGTACCAGGACGACGAGCGTGCGCAGGCCGTCGTGCCGCCCGCGGGTCTCCAGGGCCCATTCGACGGCCTCGCCCGCCGTGTGTTCGTCGTACGGGGCGGCGACCAGCAGGGCGTCCGCGCCGGTGGCCCGGTGCGGACCGTGGGCGGCCAGCACCAGCAGGTCCTCGTGGCCCTGGGCGAACTGCCACACCACGTCGTCCCGCCTCCCGGCGGGCAGGGTGGGGGTGAGTGTGCCGGTCCACAGGGACGCCGGGCGCAGCCATGCGGGCAGGGCCCGGGCGGCCCTGCCGACGGCCTCCGTCAGCCGACGGCACGCCGGCGCGGAGGCGCACACCACCTGCACGCGCCGCAGCCCGTGACGGCGGGCCACCTCCAGGATCAGGGCCGCCAGGCTGTCCGGAGTCCCGGCGGCGCCCGCGTGGGGGACGGCCAGCAGCCGGTGACCGCGCATCAGGCCTTGCTGCGCGGCGAGTAACGCGCTGCGCCGTACCACTACGGGGCCGGCCTGCCGGGGGAGACGACGCGGATGGGTGGAGGTGAGGGTGAGGCGGGCCGCGGTGGGCAGCCCCTGGCCGTCGTGCGGCGCCCCCAAGTGTTCCGGCCCGGAGGAGGCGGTGACGATCAGGTCCCACGGGGCGAGGGGCCGGTCGCCGGCGGCGCGGTGCAGCTCGGTCAGCGTGTCCAGGGCCTGAGGTGTGACCACGACGGTGGCCGGCTGCCGGGTGCCGGCCAGGTCGACCAGGCCACGCGGTGTCCAGGCCAGGGCCCGCTGACCGTCGTCCTGCGGGGCCGGAACGCTGCGGGGACGCGACAACAGGCCCACCACGGCGCCTTCGTGGGCGCGGGCGCGGGTCCAGGTGTCCATCGCGCTGTCCCACGCCGGGCCGTCGGCGGCGATCACCAGCACGCGTGAGCCGTGGCCGGCGAGGGCGTGGGCCACGGCGGCGGCCACGGTGTGCTGCTCGGGGCGCGGGATCTGCGCCGCCGCGGCCGGTGCGAG
>NZ_MSJQ01000395.1 GCF_014596515.1 Streptomyces sp. CBMA156 | reverse complement strand
CTCGCCCACCGCCACTGCGAGCGGCCGGGCGAGCGCCGGGCCGACGCCCTCCGCGACGCCGTCCTCCGGTGCCACGGCGGCGCCCACCGCGAGTGCCTCCGGCTCCCCGTCGGCCACGCCCACCGAGAACCCCGACTGCGACGTGGACACCCGGGGCCTGACCGCCGGCGCGGCCGCCCCCGGGCACGTCGTCCCCGAGCAGAACTGGACCCTGAAGACCAGCCGGCTCGGCCTGCACGGCGCGGCCTTCCACGGCGTCTACGACGTGCGGACGCCGACCGGCAGCAAGCGCGTCCTGAAGTTCGTGGTCGACAGCGTGGACATCGAGAACCTCGACATGTCGACCCTGGAGGGCAACGGCGTCACCTTCCACGTCCAGGGCGCCCCCGGCTCGACCTCGACCATGCGCAAGGGCCCGGTCACCATGTACGTGGAGCGGCTGTCCGGCCACCTCTCCAAGGTGCTCGGTCTGCCGATCCCGATCGACCTGGGCGAGATCACCCTCACTCCGGACACCCTGCCGCGCTGGCTGTACGACCTGATCGGCGCCATCCCGATCCCGCTGGACCTGGAGCTGACCGGCGTCACCGTCAAGCAGGCCGGTCAGTTCGGCGGCACCCTGCACATCCCGGGGATGCACCTGTTCAACGACGACGCCCCCTACAGCGACGCGTAGCGGACGCCGTCACGCCCGTGGGGCGGCCCTCCCTCCGGGAGGACCGCCCCACGGGCGTTCAGGACCGACGGGTGCTCACTCGCCCTGGGTGCCCAGGTGGTGCACCTGCACCATGTTGGTGGTGCCGGGGATGCCGACCGGGACACCGGCGGTGACGATGACGGTCTCGCCCTCGCCGAGCCGGCCCAGTCGCAGCAGCTCCCGGTCGACCTGCGCGACCATCGCGTCGGTGGTGGCCACCTGCTCGGTCACGTAGGCCTCGACGCCCCAGCTCAGCGAGAGCTGGTTGCGGGTGGCGGTGTCCGGGGTGAAGGCGATCACCGGGATCGGCGAGCGGTAGCGGGACAGCCGGCGGGCGGTGTCACCGGACTTGGTGAAGGCGACCAGCGCCTTGCCGTCCAGGAAGTCGCCCAGCTCGCACGCCGCACGGGCGACGGAGCCGCCCTGGGTGCGCGGCTTGCGGCCCGGGTTGAGCGGCTGGAGGCCCTGGGAGAGCATCTCCTCCTCGGCCTTCTCGCAGATCCGGCTCATGGTGCGGACGGTCTCGATCGGATACTTGCCGACGCTCGACTCGGCGGAGAGCATCACCGCGTCGGCGCCGTCCAGGATGGCGTTGGCGACGTCGGAGACCTCGGCGCGGGTCGGGCGCGAGGCGTGGATCATCGACTCCATCATCTGGGTGGCGACGATGACCGGCTTGGCGTTGCGGCGGGCCAGGGTGACCAGCTGCTTCTGGACGAGCGGCACCCGCTCCAGCGGGTACTCGACGGCCAGGTCGCCGCGGGCGACCATGATGGCGTCGAAGGCGAGGACGATCTCCTCCATGGCTTCGACGGCCTGCGGCTTCTCGATCTTGGCGATGACCGGCACCCGGATGCCGACCTCGTCCATGACCTCGTGGACGTCCTTGACGTCGTCCGCGTTGCGGACGAAGGACAGGGCGACCATGTCGACGCCCAGGCGCAGCGCGAAGCGCAGGTCGTCCTTGTCCTTCTCGGACAGGGCGGGCACGTTCACGGCCGCGCCGGGCAGGTTGATGCCCTTGTTGTTCGAGAGCACGCCGCCCTCGATCACCACGGTCTTCACCCGCGGGCCGTCGACGCTGACGACCTCCAGGGCGATGACGCCGTCGTTGATCAGGACCGGGTCGCCGGGCTTCACGTCGCCCGGCAGGCCCTTGTAGGTGGTGCCGCAGATGTGCTGGTCACCGGGGACGTCCTCGGTGGTGATGGTGAACTCGTCGCCGTTGTCGACGGTCACCGGGCCGTTGGCGAAGGTCGCCAGACGGATCTTCGGACCCTGGAGGTCGGCCAGGACGCCGATGGCCTTGCCGGTGTCCTCCGAGACCTGGCGGACCTTGTGGTACCGCTCCTCGTGGTCCGCGTGGTTGCCGTGGCTCATGTTCAGTCGGGCGACGTTCATGCCCGCCTCGACGATGGCCTTCAGCTGTTCGTAGGAGTCCGTCGCCGGACCCAGGGTGCAGACAATTTTCGCTCGGCGCATATGGATCAGTCTATCCGTTCGTGTTATAGGTGCATTCGGCACGCACCGGGAGGAATCGCCGACGAAGGGTTCCGGGGAGTGAGACGTTTCCGTGTCAGTCCTCGGACTCCCGGCGTTCCTCGTGCACCAGTGCGAAGGACTGTCGGGCGATCTCCAGCTCCTCGTCGGTGGGCACCACGGCGACCGCCACCCGGCCGTACCCGGGCGAGATGATCCGGGCCCCGCCGGACCGCACCGAGTTCAGCTCCGGGTCGACGGCGATGCCCAGTTCCTCCAGTCCCGCGGTGGCCGCCGCGCGCACCGGCGCCGCGTTCTCCCCGACGCCCGCGGTGAACGCGATCGCGTCCACCCGGCCCAGCACCGCGTAGTAGCCGCCGATGTACTTGCGCAGCCGGTGGACGTACGAGTCGAAGGCCAGCTTCGCGTCCTCGTCCCCCTCGTCGGCCCGGCGCATGATCTCGCGCATGTCGTTCTCGCCGCACAGCCCGCGCAGGCCGCTGCGGCGGTTGAGCAGGTCGTCGATCTCGTCCACGGACAGCCCGCCGACCCGGTGCAGGTGGAACACCACGCCGGCGTCGATGTCGCCCGAGCGGGTGCCCATGACCAGGCCCTCCAGCGGGGTCAGGCCCATCGAGGTGTCCACGCAGCGCCCGCCGCTGACCGCCGAGGCGGAGGCGCCGTTGCCCAGGTGCAGCACGATCACGTTGACCTCGGCCGGGTCCTTGCCGAGCAGCCTGGCGGTGGCCCGCGAGACGTACTGGTGCGAGGTGCCGTGGAAGCCGTAGCGGCGCACCCGGTGCCGGTCGGCGACGGCCTTGTCGATCGCGTACCGGGCCGAGTACTCGGGCATCGAGGCGTGGAAGGCGGTGTCGAAGACGGCCACCTGGGGGAGGTCGGGGCGCAGCGCGCGGGCCACCTCGATGCCGGTGATGTTGGCCGGGTTGTGCAGCGGCGCGACCGGGATCAGCCGGCGGATCTCCTTGAGCACGTCGTCGGTGATCACGGTCGGCTCGGTGAACCGCAGGCCGCCGTGCACCACCCGGTGGCCGATCGCGGCCAGCTCGGGGGAGTCCAGCCCGAGGCCGTCGGCGGACAGCTCCGCGGCGACGGCCTTGAGCGCGGCGGCGTGGTCGGGGAAGACCTGGACGGTCTCGCGCGGCTCGCCGGTGCGCGGGGTGTGCACCAGGCGCCCGCCGGTCTCGCCGATCCGCTCGACCAGCCCGGCGGCGAGCCTGGCCCCGTCCAGCATGTCGATCAGCTGGTACTTCACCGACGAGGAGCCGGCGTTCAGCACGAGAACGCGGGTGCCATTGCTCATGCCGTGGGCTCCTTGCGGTCCTGGGACTGGATGGCGGTGATCGCGACGGTGTTGACGATGTCCTGCACCAGCGCGCCGCGCGAGAGGTCGTTGACGGGCTTGCGCAGCCCCTGGAGCACCGGGCCGACGGCGACGGCGCCGGCCGAGCGCTGGACCGCCTTGTAGGTGTTGTTGCCGGTGTTGAGGTCGGGGAAGATCAGCACGGTGGCCCGCCCGGCCACCGGGGAGCCCGGCAGCTTGGTGGCCGCGACGTGGGCGTCCACCGCCGCGTCGTACTGGATCGGGCCCTCGACCAGGATGTCGGGCCGCAGCTCGCGGACCAGTTCGGTGGCCTTGCGCACCTTGTCGACGTCCGCGCCGGAACCGGAGGTGCCGGTCGAGTACGAGAGCATCGCGACCCGCGGCTCCACCCCGAACTGGGCGGCGGTGGCGGCGGACTGGATGGCGATGTCGGCCAGCTGCTGGGCGTCCGGGTCGGGGTTGACCGCGCAGTCGCCGTACACCAGCACCTTGTCTGCCAGGCACATGAAGAAGACCGAGGAGACGATCGAGGCGTCCGGCGAGGTCTTGACCACCTCGAAGGCGGGCCGGATGGTGGCGGCGGTGGAGTGCACCGCGCCGGAGACCATGCCGTCCGCGATGCCCTCCTGGACCATCAGGGTGCCGAAGTACGAGACGTCGGTGACCACGTCCAGGGCCCGTTCGACGGTCATCCCCTTGTGGGCGCGCAGCTTCGCGTACAGCTCGGCGAACTGGCGGCGCAGCGGGCTGGTGGCCGGGTCGACGATCCGGACCCGGGCGCGGTCGCCGTCCGGCTCCTCCCCGGCCCCGAGGCCGGGCGGCGCCCCCACCTGCGGCAGCTCGATGCCGTGGGCGGCGGCTGTGCGGCGCACCGCGTCCGGCTCGCCGAGCAGGGTGAGGTCGCAGATGTTGCGGCGCAGCAGGATCTCGGCGGCGCGCAGCACCCGCTCCTCGGTGCCCTCGGGCAGGACGACGTGCCGGCGCCCGGCCCTGGCGCGTTCCAGCAGCTCGTGCTCGAACATCATCGGGGTGACCCGCTCGGACCGGCCGACCTCGATCAGGTTGGTCAACTCGGCGGTGTCGACGTGCAGTTCGAACAGCCCGAGGGCGATCTCGGCCTTCCGGGGGCTGGCCGAGGTGAGCTTGCCCTCCAGGTGGGTCAGATGGGCGGCGGTCGGCCAGCTGCCCCCGGGGACGACCGCGACCGGGGTGCCGGGGGCGAGCCGGGCGGCCAGGGCCATCACGTTGGGGCCGGGGTGCTGGCCGAGCGTCAGCAGCACGCCGGCGATCGGCGGGGCGCCGGCGGCGTGCGCGGCCAGCGAGCCGATCACCAGGTCGGCGCGGTCCCCGGGGGTGACGACCAGGGCGCCCTCGGTCAGCGCGTCGAGGAAGGTGGGCAGCATGGCGCCGCCGAAGACGTAGCCGCGCACGTCCCTGGCGAGGCCGGCGGCGTCCCCGAGCAGCACCTCGGCGCCGGTCGCCTCGACGAGTTGCGCGACGGTGGGCGCGGCCAGCGCCGGCTCGTCGGGGATGACGTAGGCGGGGATCGGCAGCTTCTCGGTGAGGGTGCGCTGGATCCGCTGCTTGCCGCCGGGGGCGACCCGGTTGGCGATCATCGCCAGGGTCTCGCAGCCGAGGTCGGTGTACGCCCGGTGCGCGTTGCGGACCTCGGCGATCACCGTCTCGGCGTCCGCGCCGTGCCCGCCGACCACCGGCAGCACGGCGGCGCCGAACTCGTTCGCCAGGCGGGCGTTGAAGGCGAGTTCGTCCGGGATGCCGGTGTCGGCGAAGTCGGTGCCCAGCACCAGCACCGCCTGGCAGCGCCGCTCCAGCGCGTGGAAGCGGTCGACCAGGACGGAGACCAGTTCGTCCTGCCCCCGGGCGGCCTGGAGCGCGGCGGCCTCCTCGTAGGTGAGGCCGTACAGCCCGGCGCTCGGCAGGTCGAGCCGGTAGCGGCCGCGCAGCAGCTCGACGACGTGGTCGGAGCCCGGTTGCCCGGGTGCGGCGGCGTGCACCAGCGGGCGGAACACCCCGACCCGGTCCACCTGGCGGGTGAGCAGTTCCATGACCCCGAGTTCGACCGCCTGGCGGCCGTCCCCCCGGTCGATACCGGTCACGTACACGCTGCGCGCCACGTGGGTGTCTCCGTCCCGTCGTCTCGGAAAGTGGTCATATCGACCATACCTTCGCACCCCGAACGACCGTCCGCGAGCAGAACGGCGAGGTTCGGGCAAGGGGCCGGAGGTCCTGCCGGGTGCCCGCCCGGCGGGGCGGGCGGGCACCCGGTTCCTCAGCGCGCCGGGCGGAGCCAGACGGTGGCGAGCGGGGGGAGCACCAGCTCGGCGGAGCGGGGCTGGTCGTCCCACGCGACCGGCTCGGCCTTGACCGGGTGGGAGTTGCCGACGCCGCTGCCGCCGTACTCCTCGGCGTCGGTGTTCAGCGCCTCCTCCCACAGCTGTTCGCGGCCCGCCAGCCGGGGCAGGCCGACCCGGTGGCCGTGCCGGACGACCGGCGAGAAGTTGCAGACCGCGACCAGCGGCGAGCCGTCGGCCGCGTACCGGACGAAGGAGAGCAGGTTGTCCTCGGCGGCGCCGCCGTCGAGCCAGCGGAAGCCCTCGGGGACGGTGTCCAGCTCCCACAGCGCCGGGGTGTCGAGGTAGCGGCGGTTGAGGTCGCGGACCAGCCGGCGCACCCCGAGGTGCTCCCGGTGGGCGGGCCACTGCTCGTCGAGCACCCACCACTGCGGGCCCTGCTCGTGGTCCCACTCCGCGCCCTGGGCGAACTCCTGCCCCATGAAGAGCAGTTGCTTGCCCGGGTGGGACCACATGAAGCCGAGGTAGGCGCGCTGGTTGGCGCGCTGCTGCCACCAGTCGCCGGGCATCTTGGAGACCAGGGACCGCTTGCCGTGCACCACCTCGTCGTGCGAGATCGGCAGGACGTAGTTCTCCGAGTAGGCGTACACCATCGAGAAGGTGATCTCGTTGTGGTGGTACCTGCGGTGCACCGGCTCCTTGGACATGTAGACCAGCGAGTCGTGCATCCAGCCCATGTTCCACTTCAGGCCGAAGCCGAGGCCGCCGGCGTCGGTGGGGCGGGTGACCCCGTCCCAGGCGGTGGACTCCTCGGCGACGGTCACCACGCCGGGGCAGCGCCGGTAGACGGTGGCGTTCATCTCCTGGAGGAAGGCGGCCGCGTCCAGGTTCTCCCGGCCGCCGAACCGGTTGGGCGTCCAGTCGCCGCCCTCGCGGGAGTAGTCGAGGTAGAGCATCGAGGCGACGGCGTCCACCCGAAGGCCGTCGACGTGGAACTCCTCGCACCAGTAGACCGCGTTGGCGACCAGGAAGTTGCGCACCTCCTTGCGGCCGTAGTCGAACTCCAGCGTCCCCCAGTCAGGGTGCTCGGCGCGCAGCGGGTCGGCCGGCTCGTACAGCGGCTCGCCGTCGAAGCGGGCGAGCGCGAAGTCGTCCTTGGGGAAGTGGGCGGGCACCCAGTCGACGATCACGCCGATGCCGTGCCGGTGCAGGGTGTCCACCAGGTACCGGAAGTCGTCCGGGCCGCCGAGCCGGGCGGTGGGGGCGTAGTAGCCGGACACCTGGTAGCCCCAGGAGCCGCCGAAGGGGTGCTCCATCACCGGCATGAGCTCCACGTGGGTGAAGTTCAACTCCTGGAGGTAGCGCGGCAGTTCCTCGGCGATGGCGCGGTAGGTGGTGAGGTCGGGGCGCCAGGAGGGCAGGTGCAGCTCGTACACCGACATCGGTGCCCTGTGGTGGGTGGCGCGGGCCCGGCGGGCCATCCACTCGCCGTCCTGCCACGCGTAGGAGGAGGAGGTGACCACCGAGGCGGTGCCGGGCGGGCACTGGGCGGCCCTGGCCAGCGGGTCGGCCTTGTCCAGCACCCAGCCCTCCCGGGTGTGCACCTCGTACTTGTAGGTGGCGCCCTCGGCCAGCTCGGGGACGAACAGCTCCCAGATCCCGGACGAGCCGAGCGAGCGCATCGGGTGCCCGGTGCCGTCCCAGTGGTTGAAGTCCCCGATCAGCCTGACCCCGGCGGCGTTCGGCGCCCAGACCGCGAAGGCGGTGCCGGGCACCCCGTCGACGGTGCGCACGTGCGCGCCGAGTGCCCGCCACAGCTGCTCGTGGCGGCCCTCGGAGATCAGGTGCAGGTCCAGTTCGCCCAGGGTGGGCGGGGTGCGGTAGCCGTCGTGCTGGCGCAGCGGCTCGCCGCCCGGGTACGTCACCAGCAGGGTGTACTCCGGCGGTTCGCCGCCGGCCACCAGGCCGGTGAACAACCCGCCCTGCTGGTGGGTGAGTTCGGCCGGGCCCTGGGAGGTCTCGACGACCACCCGCTCGGCGAGGGGGCGCAGCACCCGGATCGCGGTGCCGCCGTGTACCGGGTGCGCGCCGAGCAGTGCGTGCGGGTCGTGGTGCTGTCCGCCCACCAGCCGGTCGACCTCGGCCGGCGGCACCACGTGGTGGCCTTCCGGCTGGAGCAGCGCGGCCCGGCCGGGCAGTGGCAGTGCACCGCCGTGGAGGCCCGGTGAGCGCCCTGGCACGCGTCCGGCGGTGCGGCACCCGCACCCGGCGGTACACGACGGCGCAGGGCGCCGTCCCGGTCCGGGAACGGCGCCCTGTGTGGCGTCCTGACTGGTGTCCGCCGTCCCGCCCGGGCTCGGTGCCCGGGCCGGACCGCACGGCCGGCTCAGCCCTTGCGGCGGCGGCCCTTGGCGGACTTGGCGGCCTTGCGGCGCTCGGCGCGGGTCATCCCGTCACCCTCGTCCTCCGGCGCGAGGTCCTCGAAGTCGCCCTCGATGACACCGCCGCCGACCTCGTCCGAGGGGGCCGTGTAGTGCAGCCGCTGCGGCTTCGGGGCCTCCAGGCCCTTGGCCTTGATCTCCGGGCGGGCGGCGTCCTTCTCCAGCTTGTCGAGCACCACCTGGGCGTCCTCGACCGGGACCTCCTCGACCTGCTGCTCGACCTGGACCTCCAGGTTGAACAGGTAGCCGACGGACTCCTCCTTGATGCCCTCCATCATCGCGGTGAACATGTCGAAGCCCTCGCGCTGGTACTCGATCAGCGGGTCGCGCTGCGCCATGGCCCGCAGGCCGATGCCCTCCTGGAGGTAGTCCATCTCGTAGAGGTGCTCGCGCCAGCGGCGGTCCAGCACCGACAGCACGACCCGGCGCTCCAGCTCGCGCACGATCTCCGCGCCCAGCTGGTCCTCGCGGGCGCCGTACTCGGCCTGGATGTCCTCCTGGATGGACTTGATCAGGAACTCGGGGGTCAGCCCGGCCTGGCCGCCGGCCTCCTCCTCCAGCTCCTCCAGGTCGAGGGTGAGCGGGTAGAGCTGCTTGAGCGCGGTCCAGAGCTTGTCCAGGTCCCAGTCGTCCTCGAAGCCCTCGCCGGTGGCGGCCCGGACGTACGCCTCGACGGTGTCGTCCATGAAGTGGCCGACCTGCTCCTGGAGGTCCTCGCCCTCCAGGACCCGGCGGCGCTCGCCGTAGATGACCTCGCGCTGGCGGTTGAGCACCTCGTCGTACTTGAGGACGTTCTTGCGGATCTCGAAGTTCTGCTGCTCGACCTGGGTCTGCGCCGAGGCGATGGCGCGGGTGACCATCTTGGACTCGATCGGCACGTCCTCGGGCACGTTGGCCATCGAGAGCACGCGCTCGACCATGCCGGCCTTGAACAGGCGCATCAGGTCGTCGCCCAGCGACAGGTAGAAGCGGGACTCGCCCGGGTCGCCCTGACGGCCGGAGCGGCCGCGCAGCTGGTTGTCGATCCGGCGGGACTCGTGCCGCTCGGTGCCGAGGACGTAGAGGCCGCCGGCCTCCTTGACCTCGTCCTGCTCGGCCTTCACCGAGACCTTGGCCTTCTCCAGCGCGGCCGGGAAGGCGGACTCGTACTCGTCCGGGGTGTCCGTCGGGGTCAGCCCGCGCTGCGCCAGCTCGGCGGCGGCCAGGTGGTCGGCGTTGCCGCCCAGCATGATGTCGGTACCGCGGCCGGCCATGTTGGTGGCGACGGTGACGGCGCCCTTGCGGCCGGCCTGCGCGACGATCTGCGCCTCGCGCTCGTGGTGCTTGGCGTTCAGCACCTCGTGCGGGATGCCGCGCTTGCGCAGCTCCTGCGACAGGTACTCGGACTTCGCGACCGACACGGTGCCGACCAGCACCGGCTGGCCCTTCTCGTGCTTCTCGGCGATGTCCTCGACCACGGCGGCGAACTTGGCCGGCTCCGACTTGTAGATCAGGTCGGGCTGGTCGAGGCGCAGCGGCGTCTTGTTGGTCGGGATCGGCACCACGCCGAGCTTGTAGATCTGGTGGAACTCGGCGGCCTCGGTGGTGCCGGTACCGGTCATGCCCGCGAGCTTGTCGTACAGGCGGAAGAAGTTCTGGAGGGTGATGGTGGCCAGGGTCTGGTTCTCGTTCTGGACCTCCACCCCTTCCTTGGCCTCGATCGCCTGGTGCATGCCCTCGTTGTAGCGGCGGCCGGCCAGGATGCGGCCGGTGTGCTCGTCCACGATCATGACTTCGCCGTTCATGACGACGTAGTCCTTGTCGTTCTTGTACAGCTCCTTCGCCTTGATGGCGTTGTTCAGGAAGCCGACCAGCGGGGTGTTCACCGACTCGTAGAGGTTGTCGATGCCCAGGTAGTCCTCGACCCTGCCGACGCCCTCCTCCAGGACGCCGACGGTGCGCTTCTTCTCGTCGACCTCGTAGTCGCGGTCGATCTTCAGGCGCTGCACCAGCTTGGCGAAGTCGGCGTACCACTTGGTCGCCTGGTCGGCCGGGCCGGAGATGATCAGCGGGGTCCTGGCCTCGTCGATCAGGATCGAGTCGACCTCGTCGACGATCGCGAAGTTGTGGCCGCGCTGGACGAGTTCGTCCCTCGACCAGGCCATGTTGTCGCGCAGGTAGTCGAAGCCGAACTCGTTGTTCGTGCCGTACGTGATGTCCATCCCGTACTGCCGCTTGCGCTCGGCGGGCGTCATGCTGCCCAGGATCACGCCGACTTCGAGGCCGAGGAAGCGGTGCACCCGGCCCATCCACTCCGAGTCGCGCTCGGCGAGGTAGTCGTTGACGGTGATCAGGTGGACGCCCTTGCCGGTCAGGGCGTTCAGGTACGCGGGCAGGGTGCCGACGAGGGTCTTGCCCTCACCGGTGCGCATCTCCGCGACGTACCCGTGGTGCAGGGCCGCGCCACCCATCAGCTGGACGTCGTAGTGCCGCTGGCCGAGCACCCGCTTGGCGGCCTCGCGGACGGTGGCGAACGCCTCGGGGAGGATGTCGTCCAGGCTCTCGCCGTCCACCAGCCGCTGCTTGTACTCGTCGGTCAGAGCGCGCAGCTCGGCGTCGGTGAGGTTGACGAAGTCCTCTTCGATGGAGTTGACCTGGGCAGCAATCCGCTGCAGCTTGCGAAGGATCTTGCCCTCGCCGGCGCGCAGGATCTTGTCGAAGACGGACACTTGAGCGGGCTCCTTGCCTGTATTGGCACTGGACGACTGCACGGGGGGTCCACCCCACCGCACGGGCCATCGTATGCGAGGAGTCCAACCCCCCGGGAGGTGCGTCAGCACGGTATTCCCGTGTCACCCGCGCGAGCACATGGCCCGATAGCACCGTCCACCGGGGCAAAACGGTCGGCGAGCCGGAGAGTTGGCCGCCCGCGGCCGCGACCCGCGGGCGGAACGGCGGACCGGCGGGATATTCGGATGCCCGCCCTCCCGCCCGGCGGAATAATCCGTTCATGGAAGAAACCGCCACGGAACCGGCCACCCTCACCACCGAACGGCTCGTCCTGCGCGCCCCTCGGGAGTCCGACATCGACGCGGTCTTCGCCGCCTGCCAGGACCCGGAGATCCAGCGCTGGACGGTCGTGCCGTCGCCGTACCGGCGCGAGGACGCGGAGTACTTCGTGCGCGATCTCGCCGTCGAGGGCCGGCGCACCGGAGCGAACCGGATCTGGTGCGTGTTCGAGCGCGGCTCCGGCGCCCTGGTCGGCTCCCAGGCGCTCGTCCTGCGCCCCCACGATCCGGGCTCCGCCGAGATCGGCTGGTGGGCGGTGAAGGAGTTCCGCGGCCGCGGCTACACCACCGAGGCCGCCCGCGCCGTCTCCCGCCACGGCCTGCGCGAGCTCGGCCTGCGCCGCCTGGAGTGGCAGGCCTACGTCGGCAACGAGGGCTCCCGCGCGGTCGCCGAGAAGGCCGGCTACCGCTTCGAGGGCACCCTGCGCTCGTACGCCGAGCAGCGCGGCGTCTTCCACGACGCCTGGATCGCCTCCCTGCTGCCCGCCGACCTCCACTGAGCCCGTCCGCACCGTCGGTGCACCGGGATACGCTCGCCGCCATGACTGCCGCCGTCCCCCGCCCCGCGCCCGTCACCACCCTCGGTGCGGACGAAGCCCGCCGGATCGCCCTGCGTGCCCAGGGCCTGCTGGGAGCGCCCGACCGCAGGGCCGGGGTGCGCGGGGTGCTGCGGCACCTGGGCGCCGTCCAGCTGGACACCATCTCGGTGCTCGCCCGCTCCCACGAGCTGATCCCGTACGCCCGCCTCGGCGCGGTCGGCCGGCCCGCCGTGGAGGCGGCGTACTGGGGCGGCGGCACCAGCTTCGAGTACTGGTCGCACGCGGCCTGCGTCCTGCCGGTCGAGGAGTGGCCGCTGTTCGCCTTCCGGCGCCGCCGTTACCGCGACCGCGGCCACCTCTGGGGCTACCAGGTCGCGCCCGAGACCTACCGCGGCGTGCTCGACAAGCTGCGCGCCGAGGGGCCGTTGACCTCCACCGAGCTGGGCGGCGCCAAGAAGACCGCCGAGTGGTGGGACTGGTCCGACACCAAGATCGCGGTCGAACGGGCGCTGGCCTTCGGCGACGTGGTCTGCACCGAACGCCGGAGCTGGAAGCGGGTCTACGCGCTGGCCGAGCAGGCCGTCCCGGACGCCCTGCTCGGGCAGCAGCGGTCGGACGAGGAGTGCGTGCGCACCCTGGTCGCCCAGGCCGGCGCCGCGCTCGGCGTGGCCACCAGGACCGACCTGCTGGACTACCACCGGCTGCGCGCCGAGGAGTTGGACCCGGTGCTCGCCGACTGCGGGCTGGTCCCGGTCGAGGTGGCCGGCTGGGGGCAGGACGGCGCCCCGGCCGCAGCCTGGGCCGACCCGGCCGCCCTCGCCGCACCCCCGCGCGGGCGCCACCGCACCACGCTGCTCTCGCCGTTCGACTCGCTGGTCTGGGACCGCGCCCGCACCGAGCGGATCTTCGGGATGACCCACCGGCTGGAGGCCTACACCCCCAAGCACAAGCGGGTGCACGGCTACTTCGCGATGCCGCTGCTGACCGGCGGCCGGCTGGTCGGCCGGGTCGACCCGGCCCGCGAGGGCCGCACCCTGGTCGCCCGCCAGGTCTCGCTGGACGGCGGCCGCGGCGGCGGCACCCGGCGCGTCGAGGCGCTGGCGACGGCCCTGCGCGAGGCCGCCGACTGGGTCGGCTGCGACGAGGTGCGGGTCGGGACGCTGCACGACGAGCGGCTGCGCCCGACCCTGGAGAAACTGCTGGCGGACCGGTAGGTCCCGGCCGGCTCACCCTATTTCGAGGATCTTCTCCCGCATCGCGTACACCACGGCCTCCATCCTGGAGTGCAGCTGGAGCTTCTCCAGGATGTTGCGCACGTGGTTCTTCACCGTGTTCTCGCTGATGAACAGCTCCTTGGCGATCTCCCGGTTGTTCATCCCGGTCGCCACCAGCTTGAGCACCTCCAACTCCCGGTCGGTGAGCCGGGGTGCGGGCACCAGGTCCCGGTCGTCCGAGCGGCGCTGGATCATCGACTTGAACTCGGTGAGCAGCTTGGACGCCATCGAGGGGCTGATCTGCGACTGCCCGTCGGCGACCGCGCGGATCGCGGTGGCGACCTCGTCGGTGGAGATCTCCTTGAGCAGGTAGCCGGTGGCCCCCGCCTTGATCGCCTCGTAGAGGTCGGCCTCCTCGTCGCTTATCGTCAGCATGATGATCTTGGTGCTGGGCGCCACGTCCTTGATCGCCGTGCAGGCCTCGATCCCGCTGCGGCGCGGCATCCGGACGTCCATGAGGATGATGTCGGGCAGCAGGTCAGCGGCCTTCAGCACCGCCTCGGCGCCGTCCCCGGCCTCGCCGACGACCTTGATGTCCGGCTCCTCCGCGAGGACGATCTCCAGTCCCCGCCGGAACAGCGCGTGGTCGTCCACCACCAACACGCGGATCGGCTCACCCCGGCGCGGCTCGTACGCAGGCTCCTCCTCCGCCCCCAACGGCATCCCGGGCCTGCCGGGCCCCAGCCCGAAGTGATCCCCCATCCGCTCCTCCCCCTTCGCGGGTCGTCGTGCGCCAATCATTCCACGCCCCGAACCCGCCACGGTCACGCTCCGATGCCGATTCCCCCGCATCGGGTGACCCCGCCCCGGGACACGGCACCGTTCGAACCGCCCTGCCCCCGAACGCCGGTGACCCCGGCGGCCACGGCCGCCGGGGTCACCCCTCCATCACTGCTCGGACGGTCAGTCCTCGCCGTCGGACCCGCCGATCGCGCCGCCCGCCCCACTGCCCGCCCCGGCCGCGAGGTCGGTCTGGAGGTGGATGACGCCGTAGTTGTAACCGTGCCGGCGGTAGACCACGCTCGGCAGACCGCTGTCCTTCTCCACGAAGAGGTAGAAGTCGTGGCCGACCAACTCCATCTCGTAGAGCGCCTGGTCCAGCGCCATGGGGGCGGCCGGGTGCGTCTTCTCCCGGACCACCAGCGGGCCTTCGCCCTCCACTTCCACGGATCCCATCATGGTCTTGCGGACAGCGCCGTTCGTCTCGTTCTCCGGCGCCGTCGTCTCCGGCAGCGAGGCCAGGGACGCGGTCGCCTCGGCGACGCTGATCGGGGTGCGGCCGTTGGCGCCGCCCTTGTGCACCCGGCGCCGGTCCGCGGACTTGCGCAGCTGCGCGTCGAGCTTCGCCGACGCCAGGTCGAGCGCCGCGTACGGGTCCCCGGCGGCGGCTTCGGCCCGGATCACGGGGCCGCGGCTGCGGAGAGTGATCTCCACCCGATCGGAGCGGTCGGCCTGCCGCGGGTTGTGCTCCTTGGACACCTCGACGTCGAGGCTGATGGCCTTGGCGTCGAACTTCTGGACCTTCTCCAGCTTCTCGGCCACGTGCTCGCGGAACCTCTTGGGCACCTCGGTCTTGCGGCCCTTGACGACGATGTCCACGCAGAACTCCGATCCCTCGTGCTGACGCCGATCCGGGTGCTACCGGACCGGACTGAGACCCAGCTGGACCAGCCCATCCACTGCCGGCCCCCCGCCCCCCGCCGCCAGCGGCGGGAAACGACTGGCCCTCACCTCACTTCCTCCCCACCAGGGACGTTTGAAACCCCCTGGGCCTTATCGAACACCTCACACGGGTTTTTCGCCTCCTCAGGCGATAAGGAGGGTATGACCCGATACTGCGGTCGGACGGTCAAGCTGGTGCACCCTGTCTACCCTCCCGTGGGTGAAGTATGGGTAAATGCCTGGACAACGCCCCCCATACGGCCGATCCTGTGCTGACTCTCCGTGTCTGCCGCCGCCAGGAGCAGCCGTGCCGACGTCTCCCTCCCCTACCCGCCCGCCATCCGTCCAAGGACCGCTCGGCCACGCGCTGGCCGGCCTGCTGGACGTCCTGCTGCCCGCCGACTGCGCGGGCTGCGGCAGCGAGCGCACCCAGCTCTGCCCGGCCTGCCGGCAGGCGCTGGCCACCGCCAGGCCCGCCCCCACCCTGCTGCCCTGGGCGCACGCCGCCGCGCCGTACGCCGGTCCGGTCCGCCAACTGCTGCTCGCGCACAAGGAGCGGGGCGCGCTGCGGCTGGCCGGGCCGCTCGGCGAGGCCCTCGGCCGGGCGGTGCGCTCCGCCCTGGGGGCGCGGGCCGGGGCCGCGGCGC
>NZ_MSJQ01000394.1 GCF_014596515.1 Streptomyces sp. CBMA156 | reverse complement strand
GTCGCCGCCGCGTGCCACCAGCGCGCGGTAGCCGGGCTCCGACGCGAGCAGCGCCCGGTGCGGGCCGGCGGCCACCAGGCGGCCGTCGGCGAGGTAGCAGACGGTGTCGGCCCGCTCCAGCAGGACGGGGGAGGTCGAGGTGAGGGCGGTGGTGCGCCCGGCCCTGGCCCGGTGCAGCCCGGCGGCCATGGCGGCCTCGGTGTGGGCGTCGACGGCGGAGGTGGGCTCGACCAGCAGCAGCACCTCGGGGTCGGCGAGCAGGGCGCGGACGAGCCGCAGCCGCTGGCGCTGCCCCCCGGAGAGGTTGCTGCCGCGGGCCTCGACGGGTGTGTCGAGACCGTCGGGCAGTGCCTGCACGACGTCCTGTGCGGCGGCGTCCCGGACGGCCCGGGCGATGGACGCGTCGGTGTGCTCGGTCCGGCCTCCGACCACCGTGCGCAGCGGGCCGGAGAAGAGGTCGGCGTCGTTGTCCGCCACCACGATCCGGCCGCGGACCTCGGCCAGGGCGACGTCCGCGAGCGGAACGCCTCCCCAGGTGGCGGCGGACGCGGTGTACCGGCCGAGCCGGTCGACCACGGCGGCGGACTCGGCCGGGCGGGCGCTGACGATCGCGGTCAGCCGCCCGGGGGCCACCGCCACGCCGCTGTCGGGGTCGTGCAGGGCCGCCGGGGCGGCGGGAGCCGGGCGGACGGTCGCGGCGTCCTCGACGGCGGGTGCCAGGTCGAGCACCCGGACGACCCGCCCGGCGGCCACCAGGCCCCTGGTGAGGTCGTACCCGCCCTCGATGAAGGAGGCGACCGGCACCACCAGGACGGCGGCGTAGCCGTAGACGGCGACCAGCGTGCCGACCGTGATGCTGCCCTCGGCGGCCATCCGGGCGGCCAGCCACGTCACCAGGGCGAGGAAGAGGGCGGGCAGGCCGACCGAGAGGGCCTGGATCCAGCTGGTCACGGCGCCGACCCGGTAGCCCTCGGCCCGCAGGCTCCGCGAACCGTCGGCGTAGCGGCCGGCCAGCAGCTCCTTGCCGCCGATGCCGTTGAGGACGCGCATGCCGCCGACGATGTCCGCGATCCTGGCCGTCAGCACGCCCTGCTGCTCGCGGTACCGCGACTCCGCGCCCTGGAGCCGCTCCAGCAGCGGCCCGATCACCAGCGCGAGCAGCGGCACCCCGAGCAGGACGACGACGGCGAGCAGGACGGAGACCGACAGCAGCAGTGCGGCCGCCACGAGGTAGGCGATGACGGCGCCGACGCCCGGTCCTGTGATCGTCAGCGTCCGGCTGATCTGCGCGACGTCGCCCGTCCCGATGCTGACCACCTCGCCGACCGAGACCTTCCGGGGTAGGGCCGCCCCCAGCCGGGTGGCGTGCGCGACCACGACCCTGACCGTCCGGAAGGTGGCGTCCATCCGCACCCGGGTCATGGTGCGGTGGCGCATGATGCCCAGCCAGGCGTTGAGCACCGCGACGCCGAGCAGCGCGGCCACCCAGCCGGCCAGGACGCCGGTCCTCCCCGGCTGGAGCCCGTCGTCGATCGCGCGCTGCATGAGGTACGGCGGCAGCATCAGGCAGACCATCCAGAGGGTGCCGAGCAGCGCACCGCCCGCGACCCGCCGGCGCTGACTCATGGTCAGCCACCACAGGTAGCGTGCCGCGCTTCGGTGATCCGGAGTGCCCGGATCGGCGTACGAGTCCGTCATGATCGCCACCCTAGGGTGTGTCTTGCGGATCTTTGCCGGGTCCGCGACGCTCCCCCAGCCTTCGGCCGGGAGGTACCCCCAGGGCACGCACCTCGCCGCGTTGTCGTCGGTCACCAATGGCCCCCAGCCTGGCGGCCGGGAGGTGCCCCCACCGCAGTGACTCCGCCCCCAGCCTTCGGCCGGGAGGTGCCCCCACCTCCGCCTTGCGATGCACGCACCCCGACGCCGCGCCCTGATCCGACAAGACCCACAAGACACACCCTAGGCACGGCCGGGCGGTCGCCGGGGGAAAACAAGCAGGCGTGATTGCTTTTTTCTGTCGCCGGTGCCACGCTGCTGCCCGGCGCAACCCGTCCGAGGGTACGCCCAACTCACCGGCAGGGGAGGCGCATTGGCGCACGACGACGCGGTGCTGCGGATCGGCAACGCCTCGGGGTTCTACGGGGACCGCTTCGCCGCGATGCGGGAGATGCTCACCGGCGGACCGCTGGACGTGCTCACCGGGGACTACCTGGCCGAGCTGACCATGCTGATCCTCGCCCGCGACCGCCTCAAGGACCCCTCGCTCGGCTACGCCAGGACCTTCCTGCGGCAGATGGAGGAGTGCCTCGGCCTGGCCCGCGAGCGCGACGTGAAGATCGTGGTCAACGCGGGCGGCCTCAACCCGGCCCGGCTCGCCGAGGAGCTGCGCGCCCTGGCCGGGCGGCTCGGCATCGAGGCGTCCGTCGCCCATGTGGAGGGCGACGACCTGCTCCCGCGGCGGGCCGAACTCGGCCTGCCGAAGGGCCTGCTGGCCGCCAACGCCTACCTCGGCGGGTTCGGCGTCGCGGCTTGCCTGGCGGGCGGCGCCGACGTGGTGGTGACCGGCCGGGTCACGGACGCGGCGCTGGTCGTCGGCCCCGGGATCGCCCGCTTCGGCTGGACCCCGGAGGACCTGGACGCGCTGGCCGGAGCCGTGCTGGCCGGGCACGTCCTGGAGTGCGGCGCCCAGGCGACCGGCGGCAACTACGCCTTCTTCCGCGAGCACGACGTGACCCGGCCGGGCTTCCCGCTCGCCGAACTGCACGCCGACGGCTCCAGCGTGATCACCAAGCACCCGGGCACCGGCGGCGCCGTCACCATCGGCACCGTCACCGCCCAACTCCTGTACGAGACCGGCGGATCGCACTACCTCGGGCCGGACGTCACGGCCCGGCTGGACACCGTGCGGCTCACCGGGGAGGGCCAGGACCGGGTCCGGATCGACGGCGTGCGCGGCGAGGCCCCGCCGCCCACCCTGAAGGCGGGCCTCAACCGGCTCGGCGGCCACCTCAACGAGGTGGTGTTCGTCCTCACCGGCCTGGACATCGAGGCCAAGGCCGCCCTGGTGCGGCGGCAGTTCGCCGACGCGCTGCCGCCCGGCTCCCGCCCCGCCGAACTGCGCTGGACACTGGCCCGCACCGACCACCCGGACGCCCCGACCGAGGAGGCCGCCTCCGCCCTGCTCCGGCTGGCCGCCCGGGATCCGGACCCGGCCCGGGTCGGGCGCGAACTCGGCAAGGCGGCCGTGGAGTTGGGGCTGGCCGGCTACCCGGGCTTCCACCTCACCGCCCCGCCGGGGCCGGGCGCGCCGTACGGGGTGTTCAGCACCGCGCACATCGACGCCAAGGCCGTCGAGCACACCGCCGTCCTGCCGGACGGCCGCCGGATCGCCGTACCGCCGCCGCCCGTCACCGCCCAGGCCCACCCGGTGGACGCCGAACTGCCCGACCCGCTGCCGGCCGGCCCCACCCGCCGGGCCCCGATCGGCCTGGTGGCCGGCGCCCGCAGCGGCGACAAGGGCGGCGACGCCAACCTCGGCCTCTGGGCCCGCTCCGAGGACGGCTGGCGCTGGCTGGCGCACGCCCTCACCGTCGAGGCGCTGCGCGAACTGCTGCCCGAGACAGCCGAGTTGCCCGTCACCCGGCACCTGCTGCCGAACCTGCGCGCGGTCAACTTCACCATCACCGGCCTGCTCGGCGAGGGCGTCGCCGCCCGGCACCGCTTCGACCCGCAGGCCAAGGCCCTCGGGGAGTGGCTGCGGGCCCGCCACCTCGACATCCCGGAGGTCCTGCTGTGACCGTCCTGACCAGCCGCGTCGACCCGGCCGGGCCGGAGCACGCCGAGCACCGGGCCGCGATGCTCGCCAAACTCGCCGACCTCGACACCGAGCACGCCAAGGCGCTGGCGGGCGGCGGCCCCACGTACCTGGAGCGCCACCGCAAGCGCGGCAAACTGCCCGCCCGCGAGCGGATCGAGCTGCTGGTCGACCAGGACTCCCCGTTCCTGGAGCTGTCGCCGCTGGCCGCCTGGGGGAGCGAGTACCCGGTCGGCGCGGCCCTGGTCACCGGCATCGGCACGGTCGAGGGCGTCGAGTGCGTGATCACCGCCAACGACCCGACGGTGCGCGGCGGCGCCAGCAACCCGTGGACCCTGCGAAAGGCGCTGCGGGCCAACGAGATCGCGCTGCGGAACCGCCTTCCGCTGGTCAGCCTGGTCGAGTCCGGCGGCGCCGACCTGCCCAGCCAGAAGGAGATCTTCATCCCCGGCGGCGCCCTGTTCCGCGACCTCACCCGGCTGTCCGCCGCCGGCATCCCCACGGTGGCCGTGGTGTTCGGCAACTCCACCGCCGGCGGCGCCTACGTGCCCGGCATGTCCGACCACACCGTGCTGGTCAAGGAGCGCGCCAAGGTCTTCCTCGGCGGCCCGCCGCTGGTGAGGATGGCCACCGGCGAGGAGGCCGACGACGAGTCGCTCGGCGGCGCCGAGATGCACGCCCGCGTCTCCGGACTGGCCGACCACGTCGCGGCGGACGAGCCGGACGCGCTGCGGATCGCCCGCCGGATCGTCGCCCGGCTCGACCACCGCAGGCCCGGCCCCGGCCCTGACCCGCTGGCCCGGCCGCCGGAGTACGACGAGGAGGAGCTGCTGGGCATCGTCCCCGGCGACCTCAAGGTGCCCTTCGACCCGCGCGAGGTGATCGCCAGGATCGTCGACGGCTCCGACTTCGACGAGTTCAAGCCGCTCTACGGCACCAGCCTGGCCACCGGCTGGGCCCGCCTCCACGGCTACCCGGTCGGCATCCTGGCCAACGCCCAGGGCGTGCTGTTCAGCCAGGAGTCCCAGAAGGCCGCCCAGTTCATCCAGCTGGCCAACCAGCGGAACACCCCGCTGCTCTTCCTGCACAACACCACCGGCTACATGGTCGGCAAGGACTACGAGCAGGGCGGCATCATCAAGCACGGCGCGATGATGATCAACGCGGTCGCCAACTCCACCGTCCCGCACCTGTCGGTGCTGATGGGCGCCTCCTACGGCGCCGGGCACTACGGCATGTGCGGCCGGGCGTACGAACCGCGCTTCCTGTTCTCCTGGCCGAGCGCCAAGTCCGCGGTGATGGGCCCGCAGCAGCTCGCCGGGGTGCTGTCGATCGTCGCCCGGCAGTCCGCCGCGGCGAAGGGCCGGCCGTACGACGAGGACGCGGACGCGGCGGTCCGCGCGATGGTCGAGCAGCAGATCGAGGCCGAGTCGCTGCCGGTGTTCCTCTCCGGCCGGCTCTACGACGACGGCGTGATCGACCCGCGCGACACCCGCACGGTGCTCGGCCTCTGCCTGTCCGCGGTCCACAACGCGCCGGTCGAGGGCGCGCGCGGCTACGGCGTCTTCCGACTGTGAGGGAACCCCGACGATGACTTCCAGGACTCCGATCACCAACCTGCTGGTCGCAAACCGGGGCGAGATCGCCCGCCGGGTCTTCCGCACCTGCCGGGAGCTCGGCATCGCGACCACCGCCGTCCACTCCGACCCGGACGCGGCCGCCCCGCACGTGCGCGAGGCCGACGCCGCCGTCCGGCTGCCCGGCGCCGCTCCCGCCGACACCTACCTGCGCGCCG
>NZ_MSJQ01000393.1 GCF_014596515.1 Streptomyces sp. CBMA156 | reverse complement strand
CCCGCTGCCGAGGCGCCCGCCGCCGCTGAGGCCCCGGCCGCCCCGCAGGTGCACGGCCCCCGGGTGACGGTCTCCCGCGAGTCCGGCATGGCCTCCGGCGGCCTGACCGACCAGCAGCGCACCCACGTGGACGAGCTGGTCGCCCGCTTCACCGCCCGCACCTCCGCCTCCAAGGCGATCACCCGCCGCCACCGCCGCACCCTCGCGGACAGCCGCGCCGTGGTCGGCTTCCGCTCCGGCACCAAGGAGATGCTCTACCCGCTGGCCGCCCGCCAGGCCAGGGGCTCCCGGCTGGAGGACGTCGACGGCAACCCGTACGTCGACATCACCATGGGCTTCGGCGTGCTGCTCTTCGGCCACGAGCCCGAGTTCGTCAACGAGGCCGTCCGCGAGCACCTGTCCTCCGGCCTGCGGCTGGGCCCGCGCGGCCCGGAGACCGGCGAGGCCGCCGAGCTGCTGGCCGAGCTGACCGGCACCGAGCGGGTCGCCTTCGCCAACTCCGGCACCGAGGCGAACGCCGGGGCGATCCGGCTGGCCCGCGCGTACACCGGCCGGGACAAGATCGTCATGTTCGAGGGCTCCTACCACGGCCACTTCGACCACACCCTGGGCCGCACCCTGGGCCGCGGCGCCGACCGGGAGACCGTCCCGGTGTCGATCGGCATCCCCGGCAGCGCCGTCGCCGACCTGCTGGTGCTGCGGTACGGCGATCCGGAGAGCCTCAAGGTCATCGAGGAGCACGGCGACCGGATCGCCGCCGTCCTGGTCGAGCCGGTGCAGAGCCGCCACCCCGGCCGCCAGCCGGCCGACTTCGTCCGCTCGCTGCGCGAACTCACCGCCAAGCTCGGCATCGTGCTGGTCTTCGACCAGATGCTCACCGGCTTCCGCCCCCACCTGCGCGGCGCCGAGGGATTCTGGGGCGTCACCCCGGACATGTCCACCTACGGCAAGGTGCTGGGCGGCGGCTACCCGATCGGCGCGATCGCCGGCCGGGCCGACATCCTGGACGGGATCGACGGCGGGCACTGGGACTACGGGGACGACAGCTACCCGCCCAAGGACACCACCTTCTTCGGCGGCACCTACATCCAGCACCCGCTGGCGATGACCGCCGCGGGCGCGGTGCTGCGCCACCTCAAGGCGGCGGGCCCCGGCCTCCAGGAGCGGCTGAACGCCCGCACCGACATGCTGGCCACCACCCTGAACGGCTTCTTCGAGGAGGAGGAGTTCCCGCTGCGGCTGGCCCACTTCGGCTCGCTCTTCCGGTTCGAGCCCAGGGCCGACATGGAGCTGCTCTTCCCGCACCTGCTGACCCGCGGGGTCTACGTGTGGGAGTGGCGCAACTTCTTCCTCTCCACCGCCCACACCGACGGCGACGTGGAGTTCGTGATCGACGCGGTCCGCGAGTCGCTGCGCGACCTGCGGCGCGGCGGCTTCTTCCCGGCCTCCCCCGGCGTGCGGCTGCCCGCCCCGCGCCCGGCCGCCGAACTCCCGGCGACCGCCGAAGCCGTCCGCACCGAGACCGTCGCGACCACGTACCAGCCGGTCAGCGACCCGCAGCGGCCGGTCGACTTCAGCCTCTACTTCTTCGGCGACTACCCGCTGGACTCCCCCGAGGACGAGAAGTACCGCATCGTCCTGGAGAGCGCCCGGTTCGCCGACCGGCACGACTTCCACTCCGTCTGGCTGCCCGAACGCCACTTCCACTCCTTCGGCGGCATCTTCCCCAACCCCTCGGTGCTGGCCGCCGCGCTCGCCCGGGAGACCAGCCGGATCCGGCTGAACGCGGGCTGCGCCGTGCTCCCGCTGCACCACCCGGTGCGGGTCGCCGAGGAGTGGTCGGTGGTCGACAACCTGTCCGGCGGCCGGGTCGGTCTGGGCTGCGCCAGCGGCTGGCACCCCAACGACTTCCTGTTCTTCCCCGACCGCTACGGCAGCCACAAGGAGCTGATGCACCGGCAGATCGACACCGTCCGGGCGCTGTGGCGCGGCGAGCCGTACCAGGGCCGCAACGGCAACGGCGAGCCGATCGAGGTGACCCTGCACCCCCGCCCGCTGCAGGACCTGCCGCCGATGTTCACCGCGATCGTCGGCAACCCGGACAGCTTCCGCGAGGCGGCCAGGCACGACCTCGGCGTCATCACCAACCTGATGACCCAGGACATCGCGCAGCTGGCCGAGAACGTCGCGATCTACCGGCGCACCCGGGCCGAGCACGGGCTCGACCCGGAGGCGGGCCGGGTGGTCGTCCTGGTCCACACCTACCTGGGCACCGACCTGGCCACCGCGCGCGAGCAGGCGTACCGGCCGTTCTGCCACTACCTGCGCTCCTCGCTGTCACTGTTCGGGCAGATGGCCAACAGCCTCGGCCTGACCCTGGACTTCGAGAACGCCCGTGAGGACGACCTGGAGTTCGTGCTGGAGCGCGCGTACGAGCGCTACTGCGCCTCCCGCGCGCTGATCGGCACGCCCGAGAGCGTCCAGGGCGTGCTGTCCGAGCTGCGGGCGGCCGGCGCCGACGAGATCGCCGCCTTCGTGGACTTCGGGCTCTCCCCGGACCTGGTGGCGTCCGGCCTGCCGCAGCTCGACACCCTGCGCCGGGACACCCTGCGCGGCGCGCAGCTGTCCTACGCCCAGCAGCGGATGTGGTTCCTGCACCGGATGCTGCCCGACGGCGGACAGTACAACGAGATCAAGGCGATCGCCCTGGACGGTCCGCTCGACCCGCAGGCCCTGGACACCGCGCTGCGCGGGCTGATCCAGCGCCACGTCGCGCTGCGCACCGTCTTCCGGGAGCAGGACGGCCAGCCGTTCCAGCAGGTGCTGGCGCCGCCCGCGGGGCCGGTGCTGGAGCGGGTCACAGCCGACGGCGCCTCGCCGGACCCGGTGGCCGACCTGGTCACCGCCGAGGGCGAGCACCGCTTCGACCTGGCCGAGGGCCCGCTGTTCCGGGCCCTGCTGCTGGAGCGGGCGGCCGACCGGCACGTCCTGGTCCTGTCGATGCACCACATCGTGATCGACACCCTGTCCACCGAGGTGATCACCCGCGAGCTGGGCGAGCTGTACCAGGCCGCCAGGGAGGACCGCGCCGCCCGGCTGCCGGTGCTGGCCACCGGACCGGCCGCCGAGGCCGCCAGGGAGCGGGCCAGGGTGGCCGCCGGCGAGTACGACGAGAGCCTCGCGTACTGGCGCAAGGTGTTCACCGGCGACCTGCCGGCGCTGACCCTGCCCACCGACCGGCCGCGCCCCTCGGTGCCGGACGGCCGGGGCCGCGCCTACGTCCACCACCTTCCCGCCGAACTCGCCGACGGACTGCGGCAGTTGGCCCGCTCCCGGCGCTCCACCCTGTTCATGGTGCTGCTGACCGCCTTCGCCGGCGTGCTCCAGCGGTACGCCGGCCAGGACGAGGTCGTGGTGGGCACCCCGGTGGCCAACCGGGCCGAGGGCACCGAGGACCTGATCGGGTTCTTCGTCAACACGCTGGCGCTGCGCCTGGACCTGTCCGGCGAACCGGACTTCGCCGAGGCCCTGGGCCGGGTCCGCTCCACCGCGCTGGACGCCTACGAGCACCAGCAGCTGCCCTTCGAGGTCCTGGTGCAGGAACTCAACCCGCAGCGCGACACCAGCCGCAACCCGCTCTTCCAGGTCATGGTCGAGTTCGAGAACCACGCGGTCTTCGAGCTGGACCTGCCCGGGGTGACGGCCCGCCCGCTGGACCACGTCGCGGACCGCTCCGCGTTCGACCTGACGCTCTTCCTGACCAGCCTGCCCGACGGCATCCGCTGCCACGTCGAGTACGCCGAGGCGCTGTTCGACCGGACCACCGTCGACCGGCTGGTCGGCGCCTTCGAGCGGCTGCTGACCGCCGCCGTCGCCGACCCCGAGCGCCCGCTCGCCGAACTCACCGCCGTACCCGCCGACCAGGCCGACGAGGCCCTGGAGAGCGAACCGGTCCTGACCGAGACCCCCGAGCACCCGCTGGCCATCGTCGCCGCGACCGCGGCCGAGCGGCTCGACCAGACCGCGGTGGTCGCCGCCGACGGCACCGAGACCGACTACCGGACGGTGCTGGCCAGGGCCGAGGAGCTGGCCGGCCGGCTGCTGTCGGCCGGCGTCCGGGAGGGCGACCTGGTGGCCGTGCTGCTTCCCCGCTCGGTTGACCTGGTGGCCTCGCTGCTCGCCATCCTGCGGCTCGGCGCCGTCCACGTGCCGATCGACGTCCTCCAGGGCCCCGAGCGCTGCCGGCTGATCGCCGCCGACAGCGACCCCGTCGTCGTGCTCACCACCTCGGAGGCCGACCCGGCGCAGTTCGGCCTGACCGCCCCGACGGTGCTCACCGACGTCCCGTCCACGGACGCCGGCCCCGTCGCCCTGCCCCCGCTGCCCGTCCCCTCGGCGCAGGCGCCCGCGTACCTGCTGTACACCTCCGGGTCCACCGGCCGGCCCAAGGGCGTGCTGATGCACTCGCTCGGCCTGGCCCACTTCGTGGCCTGGAACATCGCCGGGCACTCCGCGGCCCGCACCCTCCAGTACGCCTCCTGCGGCTTCGACGTCAGCGTCCAGGAGATCCTGACCACACTGGCCACCGGCGGCACCCTGCTGCTGATCGAGGAGGAGACCCGCTACGACGTGACCGCCCTGGCCGCCGTGGTCCGGGCCACCAGGGCCGAACGGGTCCACATGCCGTACACCCCGCTGAACGCCCTGGTCGACGCGCTCGGCGAGGAGCCGGCGCCCCACCTGCGGGAGCTCATCTCGGGCGGCGAGCAGGTGCTGGTCAACCCCGGCATCCGGGCGTTCCTGCGCCGCAACCCCGGCTCCCGGCTGTTCAACCACTACGGCCCGACCGAGACCCACGCGATGACGGCCTGCGAGATCGACCCGGAGTCCACCGACTACGCGCCGATCGGCCGCCCCACCCCGGGCAGCCGGGTCGTCATCCTGGACGCCGCCGGGCGCCGGGTGCCGCCGGGCGCGATCGGTGAGATCCACGTCCGGGGCGTCCAGGTCGGCATCGGCTACCTCAACCGCGACGAGGAGAGCGCCGCCGTCTTCACCGACACCCCCGAAGGCCGCAGCTACCGCACCGGCGACCTCGGCCGCTGGCGGCCGGACGGCGCCGTGGAGTACCTCGGCCGGGCCGACCGCCAGGTGAAGATCCGCGGCTACCGGGTCGAGCCCGGCGAGGTGGAGACCGTGCTGCGCACCGTGCCCGGCGTGCGCACCGCCGCGGTGGCGGCGCGCCGGACCCCGGCGGGCACCGTGCTCGCCGGGTACGTCGACTGCCCGGCCGCCGACCTGCCCGTGGTCCGCGACCGGCTCTCCGAACTGCTGCCCGACTACATGGTGCCCGGGCTCTGGGCCGCCGTGGACACGCTGCCGTTCACCGTGCACGGCAAGCTGGACACCGCCGCCATGCCGGAGCCCCGCCCGCTGGGCGCGGACGAGCCCGCGGCCGCCCCGCTCACCGAGCTGGAGCGCACCGTACAGCGGCTCTGGGAGGAGGAACTCGGCCGCCCCGCGGGAGTGGAGACCTCCTTCTTCGACCTCGGCGGGCACTCGCTGGCCGCCACCAAGCTGCTGAACCGGGTCCGCGAGGCGACCGGGATGCGGATCGGCGTCCTGGACTTCTTCCGCCGCCCGACCATCCGCGCGATGGCCGCGCACGTGCCGGCCGCCGCCGAGCAGCAGGCCCCGGCGTTCGAGGAGGGCACGCTGTGACCACGACCACGACCACGGACACGACCACCGGCACGACCCCGACGGACGAGGGCTGGAAGCGACTCCTCCAGCTGCTCGACGAACGCGAGATCGTGCTGCGCACCACCGGCGAGCGGCTCTCCTACCTCGCCCCCGCCGGGGCGATGGACGAGGAGGTGGCCGGCCTGGTCCGGGCCCACCGCGACCGGCTGCTGACCATCCTGACGGGCGCCGGGGCCGCCGAGTCGGCCGCGCCCGCCTCGGTGGGGCAGCGGCGGATGTCCGGGACCCACGCCCGGTCGGCCGACCCCGCGGTGTGGAACGTCAGCTACCGGGTCAACGTGGGCGGGCAGCTGGACCACCCTCGTATGGCCGCCGCGCTGACGGCGCTGATCGAACGCCACGAGAGCCTGCGGACCCGGATCCTGGACACCGAACTCGGAGTGCTCCAGCACGTGCTGCCGAGCACCCCGGTGGTCCTCCCGGTCGAGGACCTGAGCGCGCTCCCGCCCGCCGAGCGGGAGGCGGCGGTGGCCGGGGCCGTCGAAGCCGAGCTCAGCCGCCCGTTCGACCTGGCCGCACCCCCGCTGGTGCGGACCCGGCTGCTGCGGGAGTCGGCGGAAAGGTGGGTGCTGCTGCTGACGATCCATCACATCGCGATCGACGGCTGGTCGATGGCCACCGTGCTGACCGACCTGGCGGAGCTCTACCGCACCGGAAGGCCGCTGCCGGAAGAGCCTGCGCGGATGACCGACTACGCCTGCTGGCAGCTGACCGTGGTCAACCGGGCCGGCATCGAGGCGGCCACCGACCACTGGGTCGAGGCCCTCGGCGAGGACCCGCTGGCGATGGACCTGCCCACCGACCGGCCGCGCCCCGAGCAGCGCTCCGGGCGCGGCGACACCCTCGAACTGCGGCTCCCCGCGGTGCTGGCGGACGCGATCGGGCAGTACGCCGCCGCCCGCTCCACCACCGCCTCCGCCGTGATCGTGGCCGCGTGCGCCCGGCTGCTCTGCTCGATCGGCGGGGCACCGCAGGCCCTGGTCCTGCTCTCCAACGCCAACCGCACCCGGCCGGTCGACGAGGGGGTGGTCGGCCTGCTCACCGGCGGCCTGCCGATCCTGGTGCGCACCGAGGATGCCGACGGCTTCGGGGACCTGGTCGACCGGGCCGGGCGGGCGATCGCTTCCGCCCTCGACCACGCCGTCGTACCGTTCGGCCTGCTGGTCCCCTCCCTGCGCGAGCGCGGCGTGCAACTTCCCCCCACCTACCCGGAGTTCCAGCTCGCAGTGCAGAGCACCCCGCCCATCGCCCTGGACCTCCCCGGGCTGACCACCGAACTCATCGACATACCGGGCACCTCGGCCCGCGGCGACTTCGTCCTCGCCCTCACCCCCGAAGCCGACGGCTACGCGGGCCTGGTCGAGTACGACACCGACCTCTTCGACGAGAGCACGGTCCGGTCCTGGCTGGACACCCTGGCCACCGACCTGGCAGGAGAGTTGGGGGTCCCGCTGCCCTGACCCGACGGTCCCCGGCGGGCGGGTCCGCTTCTCGCGCGGCGAGGCGAAGGGCTCCGATCGCACCGTGGACCGGCCGCATGCCCCCGACCGACCCGTCGGGGGCATGCGGCCGTGCGGCCGGGACCTACGTCTTCACGGGCTCCACGGCCTCCGGATCTTCGACCTGTGGACCCTCTTCGGGCAGCGGGGCAAACCTGCCCACCCCGGGGCCCACACCACCTGACCTCCCGTCAGCCCGGCCGTCGCGGCACCGGGCCGGGAGAAATCCGGTGGTCACGCCCGGATCCCCGATGGTAGACATGTGACATGCTACAAGGCGCTCTCATCACCCTCCGGGCCCGTCACGACGCCGACCTGCCGGTGCTCCAGTCCGAGTTGTACGACGACGTGGCCACGCGCTCGCGGGCCGACTCCCGGCCCTGGCGGCCGCTCCCGCCCGGCTCCGCGCACTCCCCGTACGCGGTCGCCGGGCCGTCCGACGAGGCCGCGTGCTTCTCCGTGGTCGAAACGGCCTCCGGGGAGCTGGCCGGCGAGGCGATCCTGTGGGGCATCGACAGCCACAACCGCAGCGCCCACCTGGGCGTCGCCCTGCTGCCCGGCCACCGGGGGCGCGGGCTCGCGCCCGACGTCCTGCGGGTGCTCTGCCACTACGCCTTCCCGGTCCTCGGCCTGCACCGCGTGCAGCTGGAGACGCTCGCGGACAACGCGCCGATGCTCCGGGCCGCGGGCCGGGCCGGATTCACCGTCGAGGGCCGGTTGCGCGGTGCGGCCTGGGCCGACGGGAGCTTCGTGGACCAGGTGGTGCTCGGGCTGCTGGTCGAGGAGTGGCAGCGCTGAAGCAGATGCCGCGCTGAAGCAGATGCCGCGCTGAACCGGGTGCGGTCCGGGCCGGCGCCGGGGTCAGGCCGACGGGCGGCAGAGCAGGGCGGCCGGGGCGCCGTACTGGAGCCGCTGCCAGGTGGACGCGACGCCGGCCAGGTACTCACCGTCCGCGCACTGGCCCTTGGAGCGGCCCGGTGCCCAGTCGCTCGCCACCGAACCGCCGGTGCCGGGCCGGTTGTCGCCCCGGTCGAACCAGACGGCGCGGCCGCCCGGCGGCAGCGCGGCGGCCGCGGGTGCGCAGAGCAGGGCGGCCATGGCGTTGCCGCGCACGCTGTAGCCGACCGCGAAGGCGCGGTCGGGGCACTGGAGTTTGTCGTAGCCGGACGCCCAGTCGCCCCCGGTGACGTAGCGCTCGTCGGTGACGGTGACCCAGTCGCCGGTGCCGACGGCCGGCCGGCCCGCGTCGGTGCACAGGGCCCGGCTGTCGCCGCGGGCGAGGGCGGTCAGGCGCTGGCCGTCCGGGCAGTTGCCCTTCCGGTTGCCGGGGCTCCAGTCCGCGCGGGCGAGCATCCGCCGGGAGAGGTCCTGGTCGGCGTGGTCGAGGGCGAGCATGTTCCAGTGGTCCACCGCGGGCACGGGTCCGCTCAGCCCCGGTGCGTCGATCAGCCGGTTCCAGTCGACGGCCCGCCAGTCGCCCGGGTCGCCGAGGCCGAGCCGCCGGCCGTCGGGTCCGTAGGAGAGCAGCGCCCAGGTGTCCTGCGGGCGGCCGGCGGCGTCCGCCCAGCCGACCAGCGGCCAGGCCGCGAAGTCGGTGTCGCCCCGCACCAGGATGTCGGTGAAGGCGTGCAGCCAGGCCTGCTCCCCGGTGTCGGTCGAGCCGCGCCCGCCCGCGCCGAACTCGCTGATCCACACCGGGGCGGTGAAGTGCTGCCCGGCCCTGGTGACGAACAGCGCCTGGTCGTCCACCACCTGGGCGAGCTGCTCGGGGGTGAAGTCCTGGTAGCGCGGGTCGTCGGTGGCTCCAGGGCCGCTGCCCGCTCCGGTGTTGGCCGGGCCGGTGTACCCGTAGAAGTGCGCGGCGTAGACCAGCTTGCCGGAGTCGATCAGGGTGTGGGAGAGACTGCGGACGGGGGTGAGCATCGGGCGGCCGTGGCTGAGCCCCGCGGCGGGGATGCCGTACCAGTTGATGCCCTCCATGACGACCAGCAGGTCCGGGGCGGCCCGGAGGATGCGGTTGCCGGCCTCCTCGAAGGCGGCGTACTCGTCGTGGGCGTCGCCGAGGCCCCAGTTGGGGTCGTCCCAGGTGTCCCGGCGGACCTCGTTGCGCAGGTCCGCGCCGACCACCCGCTTGTCCGCCTTGTAGCGGTTCACCATGAACAGCCAGTCGTCCTCCCACTGCGCGGTCGACTGGCCGCTGTTCCAGCGCTCGTTGCCGTCCAGGCCGCAGCAGAAGCGGTAGCCGGTGGTGTGGTTGTTGAGGATCACCGCGAAGCCGTCGGCGGTGAGCGCGGCCACCACGGCGTCGAACACCTGGAGCGGGGTCCGGCCGCGCAGCTGCGGGTTGGCGGCGACGGCGGAGTCCGGGACGGGGGCGGTGTCGTGGACCATCGCGTTGGCGAACGGCAGCCGGATGCTGTTGATCCCCAGTCCGTGGAAGTCGGCCAGCAGCCGCGCCATCGGCACCCGGTCCAGGCCCAGCGGGATGTTGTGCGACACCTGCCCCGCCTGGTTGTTCGCCGGGTCGTCGACGCTCCCGCTGCCCTGCCAGGTGCCCTGGGCCCCGGCCCAGTTGGCGGCCTTCAGCTTGAAGCGGTCGCCGTCGGCGTCCACGACGTAGCGCCCTCGGGTGCTCAGCGGGCCCGTCCAGGACGCGGCCGGCCGCACCTCGGGTCCGCCGCCCGGTGCCGCGACGCCGGGGCCCGCCGCCAGGACGGCGAGCATTGGCAGACAGCCGGCCAGGGCGAGCAGTCGCGCCGCAGGACTCTTCATGGTCATCCCCGCTGTGGTGAGGTGGCTCGGGCCGTCACCCGGCGCACCGGCGCCGTCGGCGAGGGCCGAGCCTATGACGGATCGTCAGCTCCGGGAAGGGCGCGTACGGCCGAGGGCCCCGGAGAGGTCAGCGGTCCAGGCGCAGCAGGCGGCGCACCCGGGGCCGGTGCGAGGCGTCGATCAGGAAGCCGGCCGCCGTCAGCAGCCAGGCGGCCACCCCGATCCACAGCAGCACCCGGCCGAGCGGGTCCAGCCAGTCCACCCCCGTCGCCGTCCCGGCGACCAGGGCGGCGACGGCGGTCATGCCGAGCGGGAAGACGGTGGCCCAGCGGCGCACGTCGTAGGCCGGGCGCGGGCTGCGCAGCTCCGCCGCCAGGAGGACGGCGTAGCCGGTGAGCGCCAGGCCGAGCAGCACCCAGGTGGCGGTGCGCAGGGCGTCGTGGAGGCCGGGCGTCCAGTCCGGCAGGGCGGTGAGCTTGCCGGCGGCGAGGGCTGAGATGGACAGCGCCCCGGCGATCACCCACTGGTCGCCGGCCCCGGTGAGGATCTGGCGGAGGTCGAAGCGGACCAGGGCGCCGAGGTAGAGCACGAGGCCGAGGCAGAAGAAGGCGAGCGCGGCGGGTGCCAGCCGGTCGGGGCCGCCGGCCGCGGCGACGGTGGCGGCCAGGACGGCGAGCGCCTGGGTGGAGACGCAGACCAGGAAGACGGCCCCGGGCATGCCGCGCCGCCAGTGGCGCACCACGGAGGCCAGCAGGAACGGCCAGACCAGGACGGCCAGGGCGAGCAGCCCGAGGGCGACGCCCTGTTCGCCGAGCAGCGAGATCCGGGTGCCGAGGACGCCGGTGGAGGCGACGGCGGTGAGGGCGGGCGGGGTCGCGGCCTTGAGCGTCCAGTCGGTGCGGGTGTTCAGCAGGGTCAGGGCGAAGGCAGCCGCGAGCAGTACCCAGAGGCCGGCGGCGAGGGCCAGCAGGACGGCGGAGAGCACCTCGCGCCCGGCCAGGTGGAGGCCGACGGACAGGATTCCGGTGGCCATCACCGCCGCCCCGGCCGCGGGCGGGACGGTGGTCCACCATCCGTTCGGGGTGTCCTGCCGCGTGCCCCGGGGGCTGGTCACAGAGTTCATGTGCCCATTCGAGCGGAACTCCTGACGGGGAGCCAGGGCCGCCACGCCGGTACCGCCGTTGTGGCGATTTGTCTGCTTCGACCGCATAACTTGGTCCACGGTCGATCCGTGGTCAGCAGTGGTCAGGAGTCCGTCATGGCTGAGTCGCCGCCCGAACCGTCCGAGTCGCCTCAACCGCCCGAGTCGCCCGAACCGACGGAGCCGGGCGCGCTCCTGTTGCGGGCCGGACGGTTCTTCCACCCGGGGAGGGCCTCCGCCGACCTGCACCGGGTGGAGGTCGAGGGCGGCCGGGAGGGCGACGTCTTCTACCGCGACCGGTGGAGCCACGACAAGGTCGTGCACTCCACCCACGGGGTCAACTGCACCGGGTCGTGCCGCTGGAAGGTGTACGTCAAGGACGGCATCATCACCTGGGAGACCCAGGCGACGGACTACCCGTCGGTGGGCCCCGACCGCCCCGAGTACGAGCCGCGCGGCTGTCCGCGCGGGGCGGCGTTCTCCTGGTACACCTACTCGCCGAGCCGGGTGCGCTACCCGTACGTGCGCGGCGTGCTGCTGGAGCTGTTCCGCGAGGCGAAGGCCAGGCTCGGGGACCCGGTGCTGGCCTGGGCGGACCTCCAGGCCGATCCGGAGCGGCGCCGCCGCTACCAGCGGGCGCGCGGCAAGGGCGGCCTGGTGCGGGCGGGTTGGGACGAGGCGGTGGAGATCGTGGCCGCCGCCCAGGTGCACACCATCAAGGCGTACGGCCCCGACCGGATCGCCGGGTTCTCCCCGATCCCGGCGATGTCGATGGTCTCCCACGCGGCCGGCGCCCGCTACCACAGCCTGATCGGCGCGCCGATGCTGTCCTTCTACGACTGGTACGCGGACCTCCCGGTGGCCTCCCCGCAGGTGTTCGGCGACCAGACCGACGTGCCGGAGTCCGGCGACTGGTGGGACGCGGCGTACCTGCTGATGTGGGGGTCCAACGTGCCGGTCACCCGGACGCCGGACGCCCACTGGATGGCCGAGGCCCGCTACCGGGGGCAGAAGGTCGTGGTGGTGGCGCCCGACTACGCCGACAACGCGAAGTTCGCCGACGAGTGGCTGCACCCCCACCCGGGCACCGACGCCGCGCTGGCGATCGGCATGGGGCACGTGCTGCTCAGGGAGTTCTTCGTCGACCGCGAGGTGCCCTTCTTCACCGACTACGTCCGGCGGTTCACCGACCTGCCGTTCCTGGTCACCCTGGCCGAGCGGGACGGCGGGTACGTGCCGCACAAGTTCCTCCGGGCCGCCGACCTCGGCGACGGGGGCGAGGGCGCGGCCTGGAAGACGGTGGTGCTGGACGAGGCCACCGGCGGCCCCGCCGTGCCCGGCGGCTCGCTGGGCTTCCGCTGGACGGAGTCCGGCAAGGGCCACTGGAACCTCGACCTCGACGGCCTGCGGCCCGCCCTGTCCCTGCACGGGCGCGGGGGCGAGGCGGTCGAGGTGCTGCTGCCGCGCTTCGACACCGAGGGCGGCGAGCACGGCCAGGGGCGCGGCGAGGTGCTGCGCCGGGGCGTCCCGGCCCGCCGGCTCGGCGGTGCGGACGGCCCGCTGGTGACCACCGTCTTCGACCTGCTGCTCGCCCAGTACGGCGTCGCCCGCCCGGGCCTGCCCGGTGTCTGGCCGACCGGCTACGAGGACGCCGAGGCGCCCGGCACCCCGGCCTGGCAGCAGCGGCACACCTCGGTGCCGGCCTCGGCCTGCGCCCGGATCGCCCGCGAGTTCGCCACCACCGCGGAGAAGTCCCGGGGCCGCTGCGTGATCCTGATGGGCGCGGGCACCAACCACTGGTTCCACTCCGAGACGATCTACCGCTCCTTCCTGGCGCTGCTCCAGCTGACCGGCTGCCAGGGCCGCAACGGCGGCGGCTGGGCGCACTACGTCGGGCAGGAGAAGTGCCGGCCCTCCACCGGCTGGGCGACGCTCGCCGGGGCGGCCGACTGGTCCCGCCCGGCCCGGCAGGCGATCGGCACCGGCTGGTTCTTCCTGCACACCGACCAGTGGCGCTACGACCACTTCAGGGCCGACGTGCTCGCCTCCCCGCTGGGCTCCGGAGCCTTCCGGGGGATGACCGGCGCCGACTGCCTGGCCCAGGCCGCCCGCACCGGCTGGATGCCCTCGTACCCGACCTTCGACCGCAACCCGCTGGACCTCGGCGACGGCGCGGACCCGGTCTCCGCCGCGGTGGCCGAACTGCGGGCCGGGACGCTGAAGTTCGCGGGCGAGGACCCGGACGCCCCGGAGAACTGGCCCCGGGTGCTCACCCTGTGGCGCTCCAACCTGTTCGGCTCCTCCGCGAAGGGCGCCGAGTACTTCACCCGGCACCTGCTCGGCACCCACTCCGGCCTGCGCGCCGCCGAGGCCCCCGAGCCGGTGCGGCCGCGCGACGTGCGCTGGCGCGAGGAGGCCCCGGAGGGCAAGCTCGACCTGCTGCTCTCGCTGGACTTCCGGATGACCTCCTCCACCCTGCTGTCGGACATCACCCTCCCGGCCGCCACCTGGTACGAGAAGCACGACCTGTCCAGTACCGACATGCACCCCTTCGTCCACGCCTTCGCCCCCGCCATCGACCCGCCCTGGCAGGCCAGGACCGACTTCGACGCCTTCCACGCCATCGCCCGGCGGTTCAGCGAACTGGCCGTCACCCACCTCGGCACCCGCCGCGACCTGGTCGCCACCGCGCTCCAGCACGACACCCCCGGCGAGACCGCCCAGCCCGGCGGCACCGCCCCGGACTGGCGCGCCGGGGACTGCGAGCCCGTGCCCGGGCGCACCCTGCCCAGCCTCACCGTGGTCGAGCGCGACTACCCCGCGGTCGCCGCGAAGATGGCGGCCCTCGGCCCGCTCGCCGAACGGCTCGGCCTGCCCGCCAAGGGCATCGCGCTGCACCCGGACGACGAGATCGCCGCCCTGGCGGCGGCCAACGGCACCGCCCGCGGCGGGCCGGCGGACGGCCGCCCGCTGCTGGACACCGCCGTCAAGGCCGCCGACGCGATCCTCGCGCTGTCCGGCACCACCAACGGCCGCCTCGCCGTCCAGGGCTTCCACACCCTGGAGCAGCGCACCGGGCAGCCGATGGCGCAGCTCGCGGCCGAGCACGAGGGCAGGCGGGTCGCCTACGCGGACACCAGTGCCGCGCCCGTCCCGGTGATCACCTCGCCGGAGTGGTCGGGCAGCGAGGCGGGCGGGCGGCGGTACACCGCGTTCACGCTCAACACCGAGCACCTCAAGCCCTGGCACACCCTCACCGGCCGCCAGCACTTCTTCCTCGACCACGACTGGATCCACGAGCTGGGCGAGGCCCTGCCGGTGTACCGTCCGCCGCTGGACATGCACCGGCTGTTCGGCGAACCCGTGCTCGGCCCGGACGGGCAGCACGAGGTGACGGTCCGCTACCTGACCCCGCACAACAAGTGGTCCATCCACTCCGAGTACCAGGACAACTGGTTCATGCTCTCGCTCTCCCGCGGCGGCCAGCTGATCTGGATGAGCGACCACGACGCCGCCGCCGTCGGCGTCGCCGACAACGACTGGGTCGAGGCGGTCAACCGCAACGGCACCGTCGTCGCCCGGGCCGTGGTCTCGCACCGGATGCCGCGCGGCACGGTGTACATGCACCACGCCCAGGACCGCACCGTCAACGTCCCCAGGACAGAGAGGGAGGGCCGGCGCGGCGGCACCCACAACTCGCTCACCCGGATCCTCCTCAAGCCCACCCATCTGATCGGCGGGTACGCCCAGCTGTCCTGGGGCTTCAACTACCTGGGCCCGACCGGCAACCAGCGCGACGAGGTCACCGTGATCCGCCGCCGCTCCCAGGAGGTGCAGTACTGATGCGTGTCATGGCGCAGGTCGCGATGGTGATGAACCTCGACAAGTGCATCGGGTGCCACACCTGTTCGGTCACCTGCAAGCAGACCTGGACCACCCGCTCCGGCGTCGAGTACGTCTGGTTCAACAACGTGGAGACCCGCCCCGGCCAGGGCTACCCGCGCCGCTGGCAGGACCAGGAGCGCTGGAAGGGCGGCTGGCGGCTCAACCGCCGCGGCCGGCTCACCCTGACCTCCGGCGGCCGGGTCGAGCGGCTGGCCAGGATCTTCGCCAACCCGGTGCTGCCGACCGTCAAGGACTACTACGAGCCCTGGACGTACGACTACAACAAGCTCACCGACGCCCCGCTCGGCGACGACTACCCGGTCGCCACGCCGCGCTCGCTGCTCTCCGCCAAGCCGATGAAGATCGAGTGGAGCTCCAACTGGGACGACAACCTCGGCGGCCTGCCCGAGCACGCCGACGAGGATCCGATGGTCGCCCTGGTGCGCCGGCAGGCCGAGGAGAAGGTGCGGTTCGCCTTCGAGGAGAGCTTCATGTTCTACCTCCCGCGGATCTGCGAGCACTGCCTCAACCCCTCCTGCGTCGCCTCCTGCCCGTCCGGGGCGATGTACAAGCGCGCGGAGGACGGCATCGTCCTGGTCGACCAGGACCAGTGCCGCGGCTGGCGGCAGTGCGTCACCGCCTGCCCGTACAAGAAGGTCTACTTCAACCACCGCACCGGCAAGGCGGAGAAGTGCACCTTCTGCTACCCGCGGATCGAGGTCGGCCTGCCGACCGTCTGCTCGGAGACCTGCGTCGGCCGGCTGCGCTACCTCGGGGTGCTGCTGTACGACGCCGACAAGGTCACCGCCGCCGCCTCCGTCCACGACGAACGGGACCTCTACGAGGCCCAGTTGGACGTCTTCCTGGATCCGTCAGACCCGGCGGTGCGGGCCGCCGCCGAGCGCGACGGCATCGCCCACGACTGGATCGAGGCGGCCCGGCGCTCCCCGGTGCACGCCCTGATCTCGCGCTTCCGGGTCGCGCTGCCGCTGCACCCGGAGTTCCGCACCCTGCCGATGGTCTGGTACGTCCCGCCGCTCTCCCCGGTGGTCGAGGCGCTCACCGCGACCGGCTTCGACGGCGAGGACGCCGGCAACCTCTTCGGCGCCATCGACGCGCTGCGCATCCCGGTCGAGTACCTGGCCGGCCTGTTCACGGCGGGCGACCCGGAGCCCGTCCGGGCGGCCCTCGGCCGGCTCGCCGCCATGCGCACCCACCAGCGCGCCCGCAACCTCGGCGAGGTGCCCGACCCGGCCGGGCCCGGCGCCGTCGGGCTGACGGCGGAGGACGTCGAGGAGCTGTACCGGCTGCTGGCGATCGCCAAGTACGAGGACCGGTACGTCGTCCCGACCGCCGCCCTGCCCGACGCCCGGGCGCTGGAGGAGTCGGCCGTCCCCACCGAGTGCGCCGTCGGGCACCAGGACGCCCCGGGCGGCAGCGGACCGTTCGGCGAGAACTCCGGCCGCCGGGCCCTGCCGATGGTCTCGCTGGAGTCCTTCCACGCGCTGCGCCGCCGCCAGCGCGCCGACCACGAGGAGGACGCCCGGTGACGCTCCGGGGACGACTGACGACCGGCCGCGCCCACCGCCGCGCCGTGGTCCGCCAGGCCGCCGCGCTCTGCCTGGTCCACCCGGACGCCGAGCTGTACGAGCGGCTGCCGCTGCTGCGCGAGGCCGTCACCGGCCCCGCGGCCGACGGGCTGCGGGGCTTCCTCGACCACGCCGAGCGGGTCGGCCCGGCCGCCCTGGCCGAGCACTACGTCGAGGTCTTCGACTTCACCGACCGGCACAGCCTCTACCTGAGCTGGTGGACCGACGGCGACACCCGGCGCCGCGGCGCCGCCCTGCTCCGGTTCCGCGAGGCCTACCGGCGCCACGGCCTGGACCAGGCCGGCGGCGAACTGCCGGACTACCTCCCGGTCGTGCTGGAGTTCGCCGCCGCCACCCGCACCGACGACCTGCTGCGCGAGCACCGGCCCGGGCTGGAACTGCTGCGCCTGGCCCTGCTGGAGGCCGGCACCCCCTACGCCGGCCCGCTCGAAGCCGTCTGCGCCACCCTGCCGGGCCCCCGCCCCGCCGACCGCGCCCAGGCCCTCGCCCTCGCCCGCTCGGGCCCGCCCCGCGAGGAGGTCGGCACCGGAGCCCAACTGCCGCCGTACGGACAGCTGCCGCCGTACGGACACCTGCACCAGCTCCCCGTGATCGCCGGAGACCGCTGATGAACACCTTCCTGTGGGGCGCGCTGCCCTACCTCGCCTTCGCCTCGCTCGTCCTCGGGCTGCTCTGGCGCCACCGCTACGACCGGTTCGGCTGGACCACCCGCTCCAGCGAGGTGTACGAGTCCCGGCTGCTCAACTGGGCCTCCCCCGCCTTCCACTACGGCATCCTGTTCGTCCTCGCCGGGCACCTGCTCGGCCTGTTCGTCCCCGCGGGCTGGACGGACGCCCTCGGCGTCGACGAGCACGCCTACCACCTGCTGTCGCTGATCGGCGGGACCGTCGCCGGCGTCCTCGCGGTGGCGGGCCTGGCCACCCTGCTCTACCGCCGGCGCACCAACACGCCGGTCTTCCGGGCCACCACCCGCAACGACAAGGCGATGTACCTGCTGCTCTTCGGCGAGATCTGCCTCGGCCTGTACGCCAAGCTCAGCACCTCCGGCCTCCGCGAGGGCTACGACTACCGCGCCACCATCGCCCCCTGGGCCCGGAGCCTGTTCACCCTGCGGCCCGACACCGGCCTGTGGGACACCGTCCCGGCCGTCTTCCAGGCCCACGCGGTGCTCGGCATGCTGGTGATCGCCGTCGTCCCGTACACCCGGCTGGTGCACATGTTCAGCGCGCCGTGGTTCTACCTGTTCCGCCCGTACCTCGTCTACCGCGGCCGGCCCGCCGGGCGGCCGGCCGAACGCCCGGCGCGCCGCGGCTGGGAGGGCATCGACACCTGAGCGGCGTCCGGCCTCAGTCCTCGGTGTCCGCCGGGCCGTCCTCGGCGCGCTGGTCCTCGGTGCGCCCGGCCCGCCAGTAGCCCATGAAGCAGACCGCGCGCCGGTCGATCCCCCGCTCGCCCACCAGGTGCCGGCGCAACTCCCGGACGCAGGAAGCCTCTCCGGCGATCCAGGCGTACGGCCTCCCGGCCGGGAACCCGGCGGCGCGCACCGCCTCCGGGATGCCCGGCGCGCCGGCCCTGCGGTGGAGCCAGACGGTCTCGACGCCCGGGCGACGGGCCGGGAGGTAGGCCTCGTCCTCCGGTCCGTCCACCTCGGCGAAGATCCGGACCGGCAGGTGCCCGGGCACCTCCTCCAGGATGGCGGCGATGGCCGGCAGCGCGGACTCGTCCCCGGCGAGCAGGATCCAGCCGGCGTCGTCGGGCAGCCGGAACTCCACGCCGCCGGCCTCCTCCACGGCCGGTCCGCAGACCACCACCCGGTCGCCGGGACGGGTCCTGACGGCCCATCGGGAACCGGGGCCGAGGTCCCCGTGCACGGCGATGTCGATGTCGATCTCGTCGGGGTCGTGGCGCTGGGCGCGGACGGTGTAGGTGCGCAGCACCGGGCGCACCTCGGCGGACATCCCCCGCCAGTTCTGGTACCAGCCGAACTCGCCGTCGCCGGAGGGGATCAGCGGCTCGGTCTGGCCGGCGAGCGGCAGCAGCAGCTTGATCCGCTGGTCGAGGCCGCCGTTGACGAATCCGGCGAGGCTCTCGCCGGTGAGGGTGATCCTGACCAGGTGCGGGGTGAGGGTCGTGGTGCGGGCGACGCGCAGGGGGAAGAGCGCGAAGCGGGCGGGGGCGGTGACGGTGGACACGTCGGGCTCCTTCCGGCGGAACGGGCTGACGCCGCGGCCGTGCCGGTCCGTACACCGTCGACACACACCGTAGCTTAGGTGAGGCTAACCTAAGATCTCTATCGAGGACACCCACCCCGGCCTGCGAAAGCTTGACGACAATCACACGTGATCAGGTCTTGGAAGAACACGGTCAAGCTGAGTACGATCCATCGAAGTTACGAATCCGGGGGACTACACGGAGCTACCGGCTCAAGGTCGTCCGCCGGTCCGTGCGGCACTGTGGCACCAGGCACCGGTCCCGCACCACGACCGGCGACGACCCGGCGCCCGGGCACCTCCGTGCGCAATGGGGGATGAGTCATGGCTGAAACCTGGACCGCGATGAGCCACGGGCTCCTGCGACAGGCTGGCTTCGCACTGGACACGCTGGATCCGCTGGCACACGACCTCGCCGCCGAACTCTCGGCGATCCGGGACGCGACCGGCCGCGCCACCGGACTGGCCGATCGACTGGCGAAGACGCTGCGCCAGGGCGACGTGAGCGGCCGGCAGCGCGCGCTGTCCCGGCTCGGCCTGCTGCGCGACCTCACCGAGGAGGACACCGCCGGACTGCCCGCGGACGTCGCCGCGCCGCTGACGGAGTACCAGGACGCGGTACTGGCCCTGAAGAGAAGCGTCTCCGCCCTGGAACAGCGGCACGCGTCAGCGCTGGAGGACTCCCGGCACCACGTCGCCCGGCTGTTCCGCGAGGACCCCGCGCTGCGGCAGGTGCTCCTGCTCTCCAACGAGGCCCACTACCCGCGCTTCGAGGCCTGGCTGGACCGGGACGGCGCGATGGCGGACCGCACCGCCCGCCGGATGACCGACCTGCTCACCATGTACCTGCAACGGGTCGCCTCCAAGAACGAGACCACCTCCCACTTCGGGCCGGTCAGCGTGGCCTCCCTCGCGACCGGGGCTGCGGCCGGGGCCGGCGACCGGGGCGCGGGCGACGGCCTCGACTGGACGGACACCCCGATCGAGCGCGTCGCCTTCTTCAGCCACTGGGCGGCCGAACGCCTCGCGGAGACCTTCAGCGCCGACCCGCGGCTGCGCGGCCACGTCCGCCCCCGGCTGCGCCCGCTGGCCTTCCGGGACGGCGACCGGATCGACCTGTTCGCCTTCCGCACCCGGACCGGCATGCCCGGCGACTGGCGCTTCGTGGTCGTCGGCAGCTCCCCCGTGGACGAGGCGGCCGACTGGCTCTGGCGCCACTGCGACGCCCGGCGCACCGTCGGCGAACTCCACCGGGACTGGGCGGCGGACACCGCGCGCCCCGGCACCGAACTCGACGAGGCACTGCGCAGGGCCACGGCGGACGGCTGGCTGGTGACGGTGGCGGAGATCCCGATCGGCGCCGTCCGACCCCTGGAGACGCTTCGCGAGCTGGTCGCGGAGGCCGGCGGCGAGGCGAGCGACCTCGGCGCGGCCCTGGACCGCTTCGACCGGTTCCTCGCGGAGTTCCCGCGCGCCGCGGCCGCCGACCGGCCCGCCCTCCTCGCCTCGCTCAGGTCCGACTTCGAGACGCTCACCGGCGGCGCCGCCGAACGGCCCGGCGGCACCCACTACGCCGACCGCTCCCTCTTCTACGAGGAGGCCCACGGCCCCCAGCGCGACCTGACCGTCGGCCCCGGCCTCACCGGCTTCGTCACCGGCGAGCTGACGCCCGTCTACGGCCTCGTCCTGCTCGCCCCGCGCCTGCGGATGCGGCGCGAGCGCGCGATCCTGACGCAGTGGGCGCAGCGCCGCTTCGGCCTCGGCGCGGACGTCCCACTGCACCACTTCTACCAGGCGTTCTTCGCCGACCGCCCGGAGCTGGAGGCCGCCTGCGCCGAGGTGGACGCCGAGATCGCCGCCGTGGAAAGCGAGCTGAGGCAGGTCCTGCTCCCGGACGGGCAGCAGGACCTGCGCGAGGTGCAGGCCGACCGGGCGCGCCTCGAAGAGCTGATCGCCCGGCACTCCGGTGACGTGCCGGCCCTGTGCAGCCCCGACGTGATGCTCGCCGCGCGGGATCTCCGGGCCCTGGCCGACGGGGACTTCACGGCCGTGGTCGGCGACTGCCACGCGCTGCGCGACCCGCTGACCCACTCCAGCCTCGCCCCGCTGCTGGCCGCCCGCGCCGACGGCATCGTGGCCGAGGCGCAACAGCGCTACCAGGACCTGCTGGACCCCGACGAGGTCATCGTCGACCTGGCCCGCGCCCACCTCGACAAGACCGGTGCCCAGCTCGGCTACCCCTGCCTGGACGTCGAGGTGCACGGACGCTCCGGCAAGCCGCGCGACCGGGTCGTCCAGCCCGCGCAGCTGTCGATCACGGTGACGCCCGAGCGCCTCGAACTGCGCGCCGGCGGGGTCTCCGGCCGGCTGCGCCTCAAGTCCCCCTTCGCCGGCGGGCCCGGCATCCGGCACGATCCGCTGTCGGTGTTCGCCTTCCCGCGCCACTTCGGCGGGATCGGCATCCGCACCGACGACCTGGCGCACGTGCCGCGGATCCGCTGCGGCCGGGTGGTCCTGCGGCGCGAGAGCTGGCGGGTGCCCGTGGCCGAGCTGCGCCCGTGGTCGCCCGGCGGCCACCCGGTGGCCGCGGACGCGGCGGCGCACCTGGGGGCCGTACGGCTGCGCGAGCGGCTCGGGCTGCCCCGGCACTGCTTCGTGAAGATCCCCGGTGAGCCCAAGCCGGTCTTCCTGGACTGGGAGGCGCCGCTCCTGGTGCGTCAGCTCGTCCGGCTCGCCAAGGGGACCGAGGGGGCGCTGGAGTTCAGCGAGATGCTGCCCGGGCCCGACGAGCTCTGGCTCGACGTGGCCGGGCGCCGCCACACCAGCGAGCTGCGCTGCACGGTCTTCTCCCGGACGGACGCGCCGCCCGCGTAGTCCGGAGCCCTGCCGCGGTCCGGTCCACCCGCCGACCCGCGCCTCCCCCTGCCCCTTTCCCCGCATCTCCGTACCCGTTCGCACCCGCCCGTCGGCGGACCTGCGGCCGGTCGGTGTGCTCTGCCCGCACGGGCTCCCCACCCTCCCACGAGCCGAGAGGTTCCCCTGATGGCGACCACGGACAGCCCGGACCCGCTGGCCCGGCCCGGTTCCCTCCCAGCCCCGAGTTCACCACGGTGGTCACTGACGCCGACCGCGCTCGTCCGCCAGGCCGGGTTCCCGCTCGAACTGCTCTCCGGCCTGGTCGACGAGGGCGCCGACGCCCAGGCCCGTGCCCTGCTCGACCGGCACACCGCGCTGCTGGAGTCGGCGGCCGCGGCCAAGGAGGAGCTGAAGCGCTCCCCGGTGGCCCTCAGCGGGCCCGTCGTCAACGCGATCGGCAACTCGACCGGCATGCTGCGGCCGCTGACCGAGCCCGACCTGGCGGCGGCGCTGCGCGAACTCGGCCCCCGCAGCGGCCCGTTGGCCGCCTTCCAGGAGGCCGTCACGGAACTGCGGCGCAGCTGCCGGGAGTTCACCGAGGCCCACGCGGAGCGACTGTGGGCGGGCCGGCTGGCCGTCGCCGGGGCCTTCGCCGACGAGCGGCTCAGGGACGTCCTGCTGCTGTCGAACGACGCCGCCGCGCCCCAGTTCCTCGCCTGGCTGGACGCCTTCGACCCCACGGTGACCGGGCGCCGGCGCGCCCACGCCCAGAAGATGACCGACCTGCTGACGATGTACCTCCAGCGCGTCACCATGAAGAACGAGACCCACTCGCACTTCGGGCCGCTGAACGTCGCCCGGGTCGGCGGCGAGGGGATGCTCGACTGGACGAGCGGATCCGCCGTCCGGCGCCGCGCCTACGTCAGTCACTGGGCGGCGGCCCGGCTGGCCAGGAAGCTCGGCGAGGACCCCGCGCTGCGCGGACTCGTCCGGCCCCGGCGGCTGCCGCTCGCCCTCCTCGGCCCGGGCGGCGCCGATCCCGGCCGGGGCGACGGCGACCGAGGAGTCGTCGACCTCTACTCGTGCGGGGTGGAGGCGGCCCCGGGCGTCGACTGGCGGTTCGACCGGATCGGCGGGTTCGCCGTCGATCCGCCGCAGGAGTGGCTGCTGCGCCACTGTGACGGCGTCCGTACGGCCGAGGAACTGGCCGCCGAGTGGAACGCGCGGTTCGGGCCCTCCGGCTGCTCCACCGACGACGGCTCCGGGTTCGACAAGGCGCTGGCGGACCTCGCCGACCGCGGCCTGGTCACCGCGTGGCCCGAGGTGCCCGTCGGCGACCCGCGGCCGCTCGTCGCACTGCGCGGACAGCTCCTCGCCGCCGGCGCCGGGGACCACCCCGCGATGGAGTGGATAACCGGCCTGGAGACCGCCGTCGCCGCCTTCACCGAGGCCCCGTACCCCGAGCGGCCGGCCGCGCTCGCCGCCCTCAAGGCCCGCTTCGAGGAGCTCACCGCCGGCCCGGCGAACCGCTTCGGCGGCCACCACTACGCCGACCGCAGCGTGGTGTGGGAGGAGGCCCACGGCGAGCTCGACGGCCTGCGGATCGGCTCCGGGCTCGCCGACGTCCTCAGCGAGGAGCTGGCGTTCGTCTACGAGATCGCCCTCGCGGCCCCCCGCCTGCGGCTGCGGCTGGAGACCGGCCTCCTCACCCGCTGGTTCCGCGACCGCTTCGGCCCGGACCGGCCCGTGCCGCTGGCCGACTTCTACCGCGCGTTCGTCGAGGACCGCGAGCGACTCGCCCTGCGCTGCGCCGAGGTGACCGTCGAGGTGGACCGGCTGCGGGCCACCGTGGCCGGCCACCTGCTCGGCGCCGCCGGTCCCGGGGCCCGCGAGGTGGTCGTCCCCGACCGGGCCGTCCGCGAACTCAGGGCCGTGCTCCCCCGCGAGCCCGCCGCCTTCTGCAACCCGGACGTACTGCTCGCCGCGAGCGGGCCCGAGGCCCTGGCGGCAGGCGAACTCCAGGTCGTCGTCGGAGAGTTGCACGCCGGCCGGGACCTGCTGACGCACAGCAGCATGTCCGTCCAGGCCGCCGAGCGCTCCCCCCGGCTCGCCGAGGAGGTGTACGCCCACTACCGGACCCTGGTGGACGAGGACGAACTCCTGGTGGACGTGCTGCGCGGCCACCAGGACAAGACCGCCTCCCAGCAGCGCTTCCCCGGCCCGGATCTGGAGATCCTCGGCCGCTCGCCGAAGGACCGCGCCGACGTCCTGCACCCCTCGGACCTCCACCTGGTGCTCGACGGCGACCGGCTGGAGCTGCGCGCCGAGGGCCGGCCCGGACGGCTGCGACTGCTCGCTCCCCCGGCCGGCGGCTACACCCTCATGGACGACCCGCTGGCGCCCTTCGCGTTCCCCCGGCTGCACGGCGGCAACGGCCTGGAACTCGACGGGCTCCCGCACGTGCCGCGGATCCGCCACGGGCGCACCGTCCTGCAACGCGAGCTGTGGCGGGTGCCCGCCTCCGAGCTGCGCGGCTGGTCACCCACCGGCAGCCCGGTGAAGGCCGACGACGCGGCCGAGTACCTCACCGTCTGCCGGCTGCGGGCCCGGTACGGGTGGCCCCGCCGGGTGTTCGCGAAGCTGCCCGGCCAGCCCAAGCCCGTCTACGTGGACTGGGACGCCCCCCTGATCGTCCGGCAGTTCTTCCGGCTGGTGCGCGGGGTCGAGGGGACGGTGGTGATCTCCGAGCTGCTGCCGACCGCCGAGCAGCGCTGGCTGCGGGTGAACGGGGCCTCGTACACCAGCGAGCTGCGCTACGCCGTGTTCGCCGGGCCCGCGGCGGCCTCCGCCGCGAGCGGTGCCGGGGCAGCCGACGGGCAACCGGCATGAGCCGGCCCCCGGGGAGCGAGACCGCCTACCGGCGGCTGCTCACGGCCTCGACCGTCTCCGCGCTGGGCGACGGCGTGCGCTTCTCGGCCCTGCCGCTGCTCGCCGCCGCCCTGCTCGACTCCCCGTTCGCGGTGAGCCTGGTGACGGCCGCCTCCACCCTGCCCTGGCTGCTGCTCAGCCTCCCGGCCGGCGCCCTCGCGGACCGCTGGGACCGGCGGGCGCTGATGGTCGCGGCCGACCTGCTGCGGGCCGGCGCGCTCGCCGTCGCCGTGCTCCTGCTGCTGAGCGACGCGCTGCACCTGTGGCCCCTGGTCGCGGTCGCGCTGACGCTCGGCATCGGCGAGGTCCTGTTCGACTGCGCGTCGTTCGCCGTGCTGCCCGCGCTGGTGACGGCCGAACGCCTGCCGGCCGCGAACGGGCGGCTGTTCACCTCCCAGACGCTCAGCCGGGACATGGTCGGGCACGTCCTCGGCGGCTGGCTCTTCGGGCTCGGCCAGTTCGTACCGCTGCTGGTCAACGCCGTCTCGTTCCTGCTGTCCGCCGGCTTCCTCAGCGGCCTTCCGGCCAGCCGGTCGAGCCGTCCCGACGCCCCCCGCAAGCTGCGCCAGGAGATCGCCGAGGGCATCGCCTTCGTCGCCCGCGACCGCCTGATGCGGGCGCTCACGCTCGCCGCGGGACTCGTCAACGCCGTCTACCTCGGGCAGATCGCGATCTTCGTGCTGCTGATCAGGGAGGTGCTGCACGCCCCCGCGTCCAGCTACGGCCTGTTCGTCGCCGCCTCGGCGCTCGGC
>NZ_MSJQ01000392.1 GCF_014596515.1 Streptomyces sp. CBMA156 | reverse complement strand
ACCGTCACCGGCAGCGCGGAGCGGGCCGCCGCGCTGGCCGCCCGTCACCCGGGGGCCGCCGCCGAGGCGATGGAGGGCTTCGGCGTGGCCGAGGCCGCCGCCCGGTACGGCGTGCCGGCCCTGGAACTGCGCACCGTGTCCAACCCGGTGGGCCCGCGCGACCGGGCCGCCTGGCGGATCGGCGAGGCGCTGGCCGCCCTGGAGCGGGCCTTCGCCGCGCTGCCCGTCCACGAACTGGCCTCGGCCCACGAACCTGCCGCGGTCCGCGAACCGGCCGCCGGCCACGAACCGATCGAGGAGGCCGGCCGTGGCTGAACGGCTGAGCATCGCGTACTCGCCCTGCCCGAACGACACCTTCGTCTTCCACGCCTGGGCGCACGGCCTGGTGCCGGGGGCGGACGCCCCCGAGGTGACCTTCGCCGACATCGACGTCACCAACGGCCTGGCCGAGCGCGGCGAGCTGGACGTGCTGAAGATCAGTTACGGCGCGCTGCCCTGGGTCCTGGACGAGTACGTCCTGCTGCCCTGCGGCGGCGCGCTGGGCCGCGGCTGCGGCCCGCTGGTGCTCACCCTGCCGGGCGTGGACTCCCCCGCCGACCTCGCGGGGAAGACCGTCGCGGTGCCCTCCGAGCGCTCCACCGCCTACCTGCTGTTCCGGCTCTGGGCCGCGAAGGCGGTGCCCGGCGGCTTCGGCGAGATCGTCGTCCTGCCGTTCCACGAGATCATGCCCGCCGTCAGGGACGGCCGGGTGGACGCCGGCCTGGTGATCCACGAGGCCCGCTTCACCTACCGGCAGTACGGACTGCACAGCCTGGCCGACATGGGCGAGGCCTGGGAGCGGGAGACCGGCCTGCCGATCCCGCTGGGCGCGATCGTCGCCAGGCGCTCGCTCGGCGCCGAGCGACTGCGGGCGATCGGCGACGCGATCCGCGCCTCCGTCCGGCAGGCCTGGGCTGACCCGGCGGCGAGCCGCGGGTACGTGCTGGCGCACGCCCAGGAGATGGACCTGGACGTGGCCGAGCAGCACATCGGGCTGTACGTCACCGAGTTCACCGAGGACCTCGGCGAGGAGGGCTACGCGGCCGTCCGCGCGCTGCTCACCCGGGCCGCCGCGGAGGGGCTGGTGCCCCCGCTCGACCCGGGTGCGCTCGCGTTCTAGCCGCTCGTCCCCGCGGTCAGACGTCGAACTGGTCGGCCACCGCGCGCAGCAGGCCGGCCAGCTTCTGGCCGGTCGGCTTGGCCGGGTAGCGCCCGCGCTGGAGACCGGGCAGCACCGCGTCCAGCGTGGTGATCAGGTCCTGGACGATCGGCGCCATGTCGTCGGCGCTGCGGCGCTGGGCGGCCGCCACCGAGGGCAGCGCGTCCAGCAGCTGCACGGCCATCGCCTGGTCCCCGCGGTGGCCGGCGACCACGCCGAACTCGACCCGCTGGCCCGGCTTCAGCGACGTGACACCGTCGGGCAGCGCCTTGGTGTGGACGAAGACGTCGCCGCCGTCGTCGCGCGACAGGAAGCCGAAGCCCTTCGTCTCGTTGAACCACTTGACCTGGCCGGTGGGCATCTCGAACAGTCCTCGAATGGGTGTGAGGGATCCCGGCCCTGGCCGGGGATCACTGGGTGGTGGGGAGAAGCGGCCGACCGCGGCTCGGCGCCGGTGGGCGCTCGTGGTCGGCACGCTGTCAGGAGCAGACTAACGGTCCGTCACTGCCTCATCCGCGTTCCGCGAGGGATACGCGCTCCGAGGCCCGTACGGGGCGGCGGGAACGCGGGATCTCGAGGTCAGGGGCAACCCGGCCGTGGCACGGCCGCGGCGCGGCTCCGCGCGGTCCATCGGCTCACACCCCCGGGTCTGAGGACTCGGGACGCGCCTGCAGCGCCCCTCGGCACCCCGTGCATACCCCCGCTCAGCAGGGATCAAAACGTTCAGCTGCCGGAAAACTGCGCAACGTGACCGGCCCGCTCCGGTGGGCGCCCCCGGCGGCCGCTCTGCCAGACTGGGGGCAGTTCCGACCGGCCCGTAGGAGTGAGCAGACGTGAACAGCCAGAGCACCGACCCCGGCGACGTGTACGTCAAGGCCGGGGCGATCGTCTTCGGTCTCGGCGCGCTCGCCACCCTGGTCACCTTCGTCCCGCTGTTCCTGCACCTGACGCCGCTGCCGACGGTCGCGTACTGGCTGAGCATGCTGATGCCGGCCGGCTTCCTGGCGGCGCTGACCGGGCTGCTGCTGAACGCGCGGGCCCAGCGCCGCCGGATCGGGCCCGTCGGGTCCTGAGCGCCGCCGGGGGCCCGGGTCGGTACCGCGACGGCGCTTGCGGCACTAGTGCCCGGCCAGGTGCCGGGCGAGCCAGTCCGGGAAGCCGGTGAGGTCGTCCAGGACGACGTCCGCGCCCGCCGCGCGCAGCTCGTCCGCGCCGTACGGCCCGGTGGCCACGGCGACCGCGACCGCGTCGGCGTGCCGGGCGCCCCTGATGTCGCCGAGGTGGTCGCCGACGTAGACGCTCGCGCCGTGCTCGCGCAGCGCCTCGCCCTTGGTCTCCGCCCACAGGTCGCCGATCACGGCGTCCGCGACCATCCCGGCGTGCTCCAGGTGGAGGCGGGCGTTCGGCTCGTACTTGCCGGTGATCACCGCGACCCGGCCGCCGTGCCGGCGGACCGCCTCGACGGCGGCGTACGCGCCGGGCAGGGCCACGGTCGGGGCGAAGGCGTGGTCCCGGTAGAGCTCCCGGTAGCGGGTGGCCACCCGCTCCACCTCGGCCTCCGGGAACCAGTTGCGGATCTCGTCCAGCAGCGGCGGCCCGAGCCGGGTGACCACCAGGTCCGCGTCGATGTGGGTGCCGGTCTCGGCGGAGAGCGCCAGGTAGGTGGCGCGGATACCCGGCCGGGTGTCCAGCAGCGTCATGTCGAGGTCGAAGCCGACGGTGAGCGGAGCAGATGAGGTCGCGGGCATGCCGCCAGGCTACCCAACGGGCGCCGCGGCCCACGAGGCAATTTGCCCCGGCTTCGCGGTGGAACTTAGGTTTGCCTGAGTTGTCTGCGGAGAGGGCCCATGACCGACACCAGCGCACCGCCCGGTGCGCCCCGCGCGCCGTACCGCGCGCCGCGGCGCCGAATACTGTGGCTCGCCGCCGCACTCGCCGTCCTGGCCGCCGCGGTGCTGCTGAGCCTGGCGGTCGGCAGCAGGACCGTCCCGTTCGGCGAGACCCTCGACGCCCTGCTGCACGGCGGCGACACCGCCAACGCCGTGGTGATCCGCGAGCTGCGGGTGCCGCGCACGGTCGTCGGACTGGCCGTCGGCGCGGCGCTCGGCCTAGCCGGGGCCGTCATGCAGGGCCTGACCCGCAACCCGATCGCCGACCCCGGCATCCTCGGCGTCTCGCAGGGCGCGGCGGCCGGCGTGGTGGTCGCCATCTCCGGCTTCGGCGTCTCCACCCTCACCGGGTACGTCTGGTTCGGCTTCGCGGGCGCGGTGATCGCCACCGTGCTGGTGTACGGGCTCGCCGGGCGCGGCCGGGGCGGCGCGACGCCGATCAAGCTGGCGCTGGCCGGCTCGGCGATGTCCGCCTTCATCGCCTCGCTCAACACCCTGGTGCTGACCACGGACGCGGCCACCATGGACCAGTTCCGCTTCTGGCACGTCGGCTCGCTCTCCGGGCGGACCTCCGACGTGGCCTGGCAGCTGCTGCCGTTCCTGGCGGTCGGCACGGTGCTGGTGGTCGCGGTGGCGCGCGGGCTGGACGCGCTGGCGCTCGGCGACGACACCGCGAAGGGCCTGGGCGCCAAGACCGGCCTGGTCCGGGTGGTCGGCGCGCTCGGCGCGACCGTCCTGACCGGCTCCGCGGTCGCGGCGGCGGGCCCGATCGCCTTCGTCGGCCTCGCCGTCCCGCACGCCGCCCGCGCGGTGGCCGGCGCCGACCACCGCTGGATCCTCGCCTTCTCCGCCGTCCTCGGCCCGGCGCTGCTGCTGCTCGCCGACACCCTCGGCCGGGTCCTGTTCCCGCCGTCCGAGGTCCCTGCGGGCGTGATGACCGCCCTGGTCGGCGTCCCGGTGCTGGTCGCGCTGGTGCGCCGCAGGAAGGTGGTGGCGGCATGAGCGGGCTCACGGCTCCGGTCTCCCTGCGCGGCTACGGCGTCGTCCGGGCCGGGCGGGCGTCCTTCCTGGTGCACCGGCGTTCGGTGGCCGTCGCCGCCGGGCTGCTGGTGGCGCTGGCGGTGACCGTGGTGGCCTCGCTCTGCCTCGGCGAGTCCACCGTGCCGCCGGGCGAGGTGGTCAAGGTGGTGCTCGGGCAGCCGAGCCCGCACGAGCTGGTGGTCGGCGAGTTCCGGCTGCCCCGGGTGGTGGTCGGGCTGCTGGTCGGCCTGGCGCTCGGACTGGCCGGGGCGCTGATCCAGACCGTCGCCCGCAATCCGCTGGCCAGCCCCGACGTGGTGGGCGTGACCTGGGGCGCGACCGCGACCGTGGTCGGCCTGATGGCGTACGGCGTGGTCGGCTCGACCGGCGAGGCCCCGTACGCGGCGGTGGCCGGCGGCCTGGTGGCCGGGCTGCTGGTGTACGCGCTGGCCTGGCGGCGCGGCCTGCACGCGCAGCGCTTCGTGCTGATCGGCATCGGGATCAGCGTCGCGCTGTCCTCGCTGACCTCCGTCTTCCTCACCAAGGGCGACGGCTTCCAGGCCCAGGCCGCCAAGGTCTGGATGACCGGCAGCCTGAACGGCTCCGGCTACGGCCAGGCCGGGTGGCTGGCCTGGGTGCTGCTCGCCGCCCTGCCGGTCGCGCTGTGGGCGGCCCGCGCCCAGCGGTCGATCTCCTTCGACGACGCCACCGCCGTCGGCCTCGGCCTGCGCCTGGACCGGATCCGCCTGGGCATGGCGCTGCTGGGCATCGTGCTGGCCTCCTGCGCGGCCGGGGCCGCCGGGCCGGTCGACTTCGTCGCGCTGATGGCCCCGCAGATCGCGCTGCGGCTGGCCCGCTCGGCGCAGGTCCCGCTGTTCTGCTCGGCGCTGACCGGCGCGCTGGTGGTGGTCCTCGCCGACCTGATCGCCCGGCGGCTGCTGGCGCCGACCGAGCTGCCGGTGGGCGTGGTGACCGGCATGGTCGGCGCGCCGTACCTGATGTGGCTGCTGATCCGATCCCGCCGTGGAGGTTCCTGATGTCCGCCCACCCGCCGTCCGGACACCAGCCGTCCGCGCACCCGCCGTCCGGACACCGTCTGGAGGCCAGGGGCCTCACCCTGGCCTACGACGCGCGCACGGTCGTCGAGGATCTGGACGTCACCGTCCCGGACGGGCGGGTGACGGTGATCGTCGGCCCGAACGCCTGCGGCAAGTCGACGCTGCTGCGGGCCCTCGGCCGGCTGCTGAAGCCGGTCCGGGGCGCGGTGCTGCTGGACGGCGAGGAGCTGGCGCGGATCCCGACCAAGCGGATCGCCCAGCGGCTCGGCCTGCTGCCGCAGTCGCCGACCGCCCCGGAGGGCATCTCGGTGGCCGACCTGGTCGCGCGCGGCCGCCAGCCGCACCAGAGCTGGTGGCAGCAGTGGTCGCCGGAGGACGAGACGGCGGTCGCCGAGGCGCTGGAGCGCACCTCCACCGCCGAGCTGGCCGAGCGGAGCATGGACGAGCTCTCCGGCGGCCAGCGCCAGCGCGCCTGGATCGCGATGGCGCTCGCCCAGGGCACCGACATCCTGCTGCTGGACGAGCCGACCACCTACCTGGACATCGCGCACCAGGTGGAGGTGCTGGACCTGGTCCGCCGGCTGAACGTCGAACGCGGCCGGACCGTCGTCGCCGTGCTGCACGACCTCAACCAGGCCGCCCGGTACGCGGACCACCTGGTGGCGATGCGGGACGGCCGGGTGGTGGCGCAGGGCGCGCCCGGGGACGTGGTGACGGCCGAGCTGGTGCGGGAGGTGTTCGGGCTGGACTCGGTGGTGGTGCCGGACCCGGTGACCGGCACCCCGCTGGTCGTGCCTGGCGCCCCGTGGGCGACGAAGGCGGCGGCCGTGGAGGCCTGAGGAGAAGGGGCGCACTCGGCGGATCCCGCGCCCGGCCACGCCCGTACTTAACGGCACTTTAGCCTCCAATTCGGACATAATCGACGGCGCCCCGACCCCGCCTCTCCGCCCGAGGACCGCCGATGCCCCGGATCTCCCGCCGCACCCTCCTCACCGGCCTCGGTGGAGCCGCGCTCGCGGGGGCCGCGGGCTGCACCGCCCGGCCGCCGGCCCCGGGGACCTCGGACGGCCTGGGCACCGGCACCTCGCCGTCCCCCTCCCCGGTGCCGCCGGTGACGGTGAACGCCGCCACCGGCCCGGTGGTGGTGCCGGGCGCGCCGATGCGGGTGGTCGTGCTCGACACCGACGTGCTCGACTCCGCGCTGACCCTCGGCATCACCCCGGTCGGCGCCGCGCTCCCGGGCCGCGACACCCGCTACCCCGCGTACTGGCCGGACTCCAGGACGGCCGGGATCCGGCTGGTCGGCCCGGCCGGCGCGCCCGACCTGCCGACCGTACGGGCCCTGCGGCCCGACCTGATCCTGTCCAACCGGACCCGCGACGGCGACCGCTACGAACAGCTGCGGGAGATCGCCCCCACGGTGCTCACCCAGACCACCGGGGCGCCGTGGAAGGCGAACGTCCAGCTGCACGCCGAGGCGCTCAGCCGGGAGGCGGCCGCGGCGGCCTTCGCCGGGTCGTACCAGAAGCACGCCGGGCAGGTGGCCCAGACGCTGGCGGCGGCGAAGCTGTCGGGGCGCAGGGTGAGCCTGGTGCGGTTCGTGGAGGGCGGCGGCATCCGGATGTTCGGCCGGCAGAGCTTCCCCGGGACGGTGCTCGCCGACGCCCAGGTGGGCCGGCCGGACGCGCAGAACGTCGACCAGCCGGACGTCGAGGTCCCGCCGGACCAGCTCGCCAGGGTGGACGGCGACCTGCTGCTGTACGCGACGTACGGCGATCCGGACCTGTCGGGCGCCAACGCGACGCTGGCGAGCCCGGGCTGGCGGGCACTGGGGGCCGTCAAGGGGCACCGGGCGTTCCCGGTGGACGACCAGCTGTGGTTCCAGGGCATCGGGTACACCGGGGCCAACTACCTGCTGGACGAGCTGCAGCGCTTCCTGGGTGCCTAGGACGTGCCTAGGGCGTGCGGTTCCTCGCCGGGGCCGCGTAGCGGGCCGGGGAGACGCCGACGGCGGCGGTGAAGTCCCTGGTCAGATGGGCCTGGTCGGCGTAGCCCAGTTCGGCGGCGAGCGCGGCCAGGTCCAGCCCGCCGTCCGCGCCGGCCCGTTCGGCGGCCTCGTGGAGGCGGGCGCGGCGCAGCACCCACTTCGGGGAGGCGCCGACGTACTCGGCGAACAGGCGCTGGAGGCGGCGGACGGTCAGGCCCAGCTCGGCGGCCAGCGCGTCGACCCGGCACAGGTCGGGCCTGCCGGTGATCCGGTCCACCACGGCGGCGACCTCGGCGGCGACCGGGTCGGGGGCGGGCAGCCGGGGGCGGAGGAACGCGTCGGCGAGGGCGGCGGGGCTGCCGGGCGCCGCCAGGATCTCCGCGGTGAACCGGTCGGCCCCGGCTCCGAAGTACTCGGCGGCGGGCACCGAGCGGTCGGCCAGCCGGCTCACCGGGTGCCCGGCCAGGGGGCGGAACGCACCGGGGCGGAACCGCACGCCCAGCACGTGCCCCGCGCCCTCCAGCCGGCGGACGAAGAGCGAGCGGTCCACCCCGTACACGCGTGCCCGCGGGGCCTCGAAGACCAGGTGGACGTTGGGGTGGGCGAGCACCTTCTGCTCGTACGGCGGCAGGCCGTGCAGGTCCCAGCGGACCAGCCAGTAGTACTCGACGAACCGCGCCACGGCCGGGTCGGGCGCGAGCCGGTCCACGGTGATCAGCTCGGCCGCCCTGGCCGGGTGGAGCACGCCGCGGCCGAGGTCGGGGGAGTCCGGGGAGTCCATGGCGGCCAGGCTAGCCGTCGCGTTTCTTCAAGACCGGCGGGTACGGGCCGGTGCAGGATCGACGCCATGAACGCCCACCCGATGCACCCCTTCCTGGCCCGTGCCGCCTCCGCGGCGGCCGGCGTCGCCGCCGCCGTCCCGGCCGGCCGTCCGCTGGACGCACCGACGCCCTGCACGGAGTTCGACACCCGTGCGCTGATCAACCACTGGGTGCTGTACACCTCGCACGGCCTGGAGCACCGGGCCCGGCGGACCGAGCTGCCCGAGGAGCTGGTCTCGCGGGACTTCACCGCCGACGCCGACTGGCGCTCCGCCTACGCGGCCCGGCTGGAGCGCGCGGTCGCGGCCTGGGCCGACCCGGCCGTCTGGGAGGGGGACGTCGACCTCGGCGGCGCCCCGGTACCGGCCGTCGGGATCGCCCGGATGCTGCTCCTGGAGCTGCTGCTGCACGGCTGGGACGTCGCCCTGGCGACCGGCGGGCGGATCGAGGTCGACGAGGAACTCGCCCTGCTGGCCGGGGAGATCGTGGCGGAGAACGCCGAGCTGTACCGGCAGTACGCGGGCTTCGCCGAGTCGGTGGCCCTGCCGGAGGACGCCTCCGCGTGGGACCGCGCGCTGGCCGCCTCGGGGCGCGATCCGCGCTGGAAGGCCTGAGCCCGACCCGGTACGCGGTGCCGACGGACAGCCGTCAGCCGTCGCCCGCCGCCTGTCACCCGCCGCTCGTCACTCGGAGCGGAGCGCCGCCCTGAGCCTGGCCCGCAACAGCCGTACGGCCGGGGACTGCTGGTCGAGGCGGGCGACGAGACCGAGCCGGGCGTACGTGGCGGCGTCGGACAGCGGGACGGCCCGCAGCCCGGCCCCCGCCGCGGAGGAGGCGCTGAGGACAGCCACGCCCGCGCCGCGCTCGGCCAGCCGGAGCAGGGCGGCCGGCGAGCTGGCCTCGATGTCCACCCTCGGGTCGAGGCCGAGCCGGCGGCAGGAGTCCCGGTAGGCGGCGCGGATGCCGGTGCCGGAGGAGAGGCAGAGGATCTTCTCGCCCCGCAGGTCGGCGAGCCGCAGCCGGGCCCGGTCGAGCGGGTGCCCGGCGGGCACGACGGCGGCGATCGGCTCGTCGACGGCGACGGTGGCCTCCAGCCCGGCGCAGACCTCGCCCGCGTAGCCGATCAGGGCCAGGTCGAGGGAGCCGGCCAGAACCTGGGCCTGGAGGTCCTCGGACGGCCCCTCGTGCAGGCTGAGTTCAATGCCGGGGTGGCTGCGGCCGAGGTCGGCCACGGTGTCCAGGAACGGCGGGATCGAGCAGCCCGTGATCATGCCGAGCCGGACCCGGCCGCGGACGGCGTCGGCGAACTCGGCGGCGGTGTGCCGGATCGCGTCGAGGGTGGCCAGGGCGTTCTTCGCCAGCGGGAGGACCGCCTCCCCGGCCGGGGTGAGGCGCACCTGCCGGCCCGCCCGTTCGAGCAGCTGCTGGCCCAACTCGCGCTCCAGCTTGGCCACCTGGGTGCTGATGCCGGACTGGCTGACGTGCAGCCGGGCGGCCGCGGCGGTGAACGTCCCCTCGTCGACCACGGCGGCGAAGTAGCGCAGCTGGTGCATCTCCATGACCGGTGACGATATTCGACCGGGGGCTCCGCCGGCCGGACGGACGGGCCGCGACCGCGCGAGGCGGTCACGGCCCAGGGGTGTCACGGCCCACCGGTGTCACGGCCCGGGGGCGTCACCGGCCGGGGGCGTCACCGACGGCGGTCCTTGCCCAGGATCTCCGTGCCCTGCGCATGCCCCGCGATCGGGCCGGCCGTCTTCCCGTCGGGCAGCTCGGCCTCGATGCGCTCCTTGCGCACCTGACCGGTGACGGTCCGCTCCTCGACGCGTTCCTCCGTCACCAGCCGCACGCGCTCGACCGGGACGGCCTCGGTGCGCACGACCGGCCGCTCCGCGTGCAGGGTGACCTCGTACTCGGCCTCCGAGATGAGCTCACCGGACATCGCGGCGCCCCGGTTGGCGTCGGTGATGGGCTCGTGCTCGACGTGGACCTCCTCGTGCCGCACCGGCACGGTCTGCCGCTCCTCCTCGGTGACGACGTACTTGCGCAGCTTCGCGTGGCCGGCCTCGTACCGCTCGACGCCGACGCTCATCCGCTCCTCGGAGCGGGTCATCGCCTCGTCCTTCCCGTGGTGGACAGCGGCCCGCCCGGCGGCGGAGCCGACGGCACCCGGAGCGGCGGCGGCACGCGTGGTGGCACTCGGGGGCATCGCGGTGTGGCCGATCCCGGTGGCGGCCCCGGTCGCGCCCGCGGCACCGGCCGT
>NZ_MSJQ01000391.1 GCF_014596515.1 Streptomyces sp. CBMA156 | reverse complement strand
CAGCCCGCGAAGGGCCAGCCCGCCCGCAGCCAGTCGGCCAAGGCCCAGCCAGCCAGGTCCGCCTCCGCCGGCCGTACCCCGCGGGCGCCGCAGCAGCGCCGCCCCGAGGGCCGCCCGCCGGCCCGCAGCCAGGCGGCGGTGCGCCCGAAGAGCCGTCCGCCGCTGCGCCCCAAGGCACTCAAGCTGGCCGAGCCCAAGCGCCGGCTGAAGGTGATCACCGTGGTGCTGTCGCTGGTGTTCTCCGTCTTCGCGGGGCGCCTGGTACAGCTCCAGCTGGTGGACGCCGACGCGCTGGCCGCCGACGCCAACACCAACCGCTACCTGAACATCCCGATCACCGCCGAGCGCGGCTCGATAACGTCCTCCGACGGGGTCGCCCTGGCGGCCACCGTGGACGCGTACGACATCACCGCCGACCCGGCGATGTTCACCCCGGAGGCGACCGGCATCCCGGACGCGCCGGAGCAGGCGGCCGCGCTGCTGTCGCCGATCCTCGGCGTGCCCAAGGAGAAGATCGCCACCGACCTGCACACCCCCAAGAGCCGGTACAAGCGGCTCGCCCCCCAGCAGACCCCGGCCACCAGGAAGCAGATCAGCGACCTCAAGTCGAGCCTGGAGAAGCAGGCCGGCTCGCGGGCCTGCCAGGCCCAGAAGAAGCTGCTCGGCAAGCCCGCCGACCAGGGCGGGCGCACCCGGGTGGACAACGAGTGCGCCAACCCGCTGGCCGGGGTGTTCAACCGGGAGACCCAGAAGCGGATCTACCCGGCGGACGGGCTGGCCGCCAACCTGGTCGGCTTCGTCAACGCCGAGGGCGAGGGCGCCGGCGGCCTGGAACTCCAGTACCAGAAGCTGCTGGCCGGCAAGGACGGCCACAGCAGCTACGCCCAGTCGGGCGGGCGGCTGGTGCCCACCGCGGGTGGCTCGATGGAGCCCGCCGTGCCGGGCAGCGACGTCAAGCTGACCATCAACCGGGACATCCAGTGGGCCGCCCAGCGGGCGATCGCCGACCAGGTGGCCAACTCCGGCGCGGAGAAGGGCTACGTGGTGGTCCAGGACGTGAAGACCGGTCAGGTCCTCGCGATGGCCAGCGCGCCCGGCTTCAACCCGAACGACCTGAGCCTGTCCAAGCAGGCCGACCTCGGAAACCCCGCCCTGGTCGACGCGTACGAGCCCGGCAGCACCGCCAAGCTGATGAGCCTGGCCGCCGTGCTGGACAGCGGGAAGGCCACCTGGGACACCAAGGTCACCGTGCCCAACCGGCTGGTCAGGGCCGGGCAGCAGTTCAAGGACGACGTCAACCACGACCCCTGGTACCTGACCCTGGCCGGGGTGCTGGCCAAGTCCTCCAACATCGGCACCATCGAGGCGGTCGAGACCCTCGGCGACGGGGACCAGCTGAAGGCCAACCAGGTGCTGGACGGCTACATGCGCAAGTTCGGCGTGGCCGAGCCGACCGGCCTGGGCTTCCCCGGGGAGGCCTCCGGGATGCTCAAGAAGCCGGAGGACCTGGTCGCCTCGGAGAAGTACAACATCTCCTTCGGCCAGGGCCCGCTGCAGATGAACGCGCTCCAGGCCACCTCGGTCTACTCGACCATCGCCAACGGCGGGGTGCGGGTCGCGCCCAGCGTCGTCCAGGGCCTCACCGACCCGAACGGCAAGTACACGCCGAGCACACCGGGGGCGCAGACCCAGGTGGTCAGCCCGGAGACGGCCAGGACCCTCACCTCGATGCTGGAGTCGGTCGTCGACGACGAGCAGGGCACCGGCGGCAAGGCCGCCATCCCGGGCTACCGGGTCGCGGGCAAGACCGGCACCGCCGACCGGGGTGCCGCCGACGGCAAGGGCTACGACGGCTTCACCGCCTCCTTCATCGGCTTCGCCCCCGCGGACGCCCCCAGGTACACCGTCTCCTGCACCCTCCAGGGCCCGGTCAACGGCCACTTCGGCGGCCAGCTGTGCGGCCCGGTGTTCAAGCAGGTGATGGAGTTCACCCTGAAGACCATGCAGGTCCCGCCGAGCGGCAGCCCGGCGCCCAACCTGGCCGTCGAGTGGAAGCCGTGATCGAACGATGAGCAACGAGCGGGCGGGGCTGGAGCGCGGCGCGGAGGAGGGCCGGTTTGGCCCTGGACACCCTTCGGCGGATAGCCTTCCCGCCGTGCCGAAACCCGATCAAACCACCGTGAGTCCGCCCCGCCCGACCGGGACCACCGCCCTGCCGCTCGCGAAACTGGCCGCCGAACTGGGCCTGCCGCCCGTCGAGGGCGGCGCCGTCACCGGCGTCACCCACGATTCCCGCGCGGTGCGCCCGGGCGACGTGTACGTGGCCTTCCCGGGCGCCAACCACCACGGCGCGGCCTTCGCCGCCACGGCCGCGGGGGCCGGCGCGGTGGCGGTGCTCACCGACCCGGCCGGCGCCGAGCAGGCGGCCGCCACCGGCCTGCCGCTGCTGGTCGTGGACCGGCCGCGGGCCGTCATGGGCGAGCTGGCCGCGATCGTCTACGGCCGCCCCTCCGAGCGGCTGCTGATGATCGGGCTGACCGGCACCAACGGCAAGACCACCACCTCGTACCTGGTCGAGGGCGGCCTGCGCGGCGCCGGGCGCGGCCCGGGTGTGATCGGCACCGTCGAGATGCGGGTCGGCGAGGAGCGGATCAAGAGCGAGCGCACCACCCCCGAGGCCACCGACCTGCACGCGATCCTCGGCGTGATGGCCGAGCGCGGCGCCGACGCGGTGACCATGGAGGTCTCCAGCCACGCCCTGGTCTTCGGCCGCACCGACGGGGTCGCGTACGACGTCTCGCTGTTCAACAACCTGACCCCCGAGCACCTCGACTTCCACCCGGACATGGAGGACTACTTCCAGGCGAAGGCCCGGCTCTTCCAGCCCGGGAAGTCCCGCCACGGCGTGGTCAACCTGGACGACGCGTACGGCCGCCGGCTCGCCGCCGAGGCCAAGATCCCGGTGACCACCTTCTCCGCGACCGGCGCTGCCGGGGCCGACTGGCGGGCCGTGGACGTCCGGCTCGGCCCGGTCGGCTCCACCTTCAGGGTGCTCGGCCCGGACGGCGCCGGGGCCGACGCCTCCGTCCCGCTCCCGGGACCGTTCAACGTCGCCAACGCGCTCGCCGCGATCACCGTGCTGGTCGCCGCCGGGCTGCCGCTGGAGCGGGCCGTGGCCGGCGTCGCCGCCGTCCCCGGCGTGCCGGGCCGGCTGGAGCGGGTGGACGCCGGACAGCCCTTCGTCGCCGTCGTCGACTACGCGCACAAGCCGGACGCCCTCCAGGCCGTCCTCGCCTCGCTGCGCGAGGTCACCGAGGGCCGGCTGCACGTCGTGGTCGGCTGCGGCGGCGACCGCGACCCGCACAAGCGCGGCTCGATGGGCGCCATCGCCGCCCGCCTCGCCGACACCGCCCTGCTGACCGGCGACAACCCGCGCAGCGAGGACCCGTTGGCGATCCTCGCCACCATGCTGACCGGCGCCGCCTCGGTGCCCGAGGCCGAGCGCGGGGCCGTCCTGGTCGTCCCCGACCGGGCCGAGGCGATCGAACTCGCCGTCGCCCGCGCCGAGGCGGGAGACATCGTGCTGGTGGCCGGCAAGGGCCACGAGCTCGGGCAGTACGTACGAGACGAGATCCGCCCCTTCGACGACCGGGAGGTGCTGCGCGAGTCCATCGCGCGGACCACGGCCGCGCGGGGCGACCGAGGAGTAGAGCAGCAGTGATCGCACTGACCCTCGCCGAGGTGGCCGCAGCCGTCGGAGGCACGCTGGACGGCGCCGACCCGGACGCCCTGGTCACCGGCCCGGTCGAGGTCGACTCGCGGAAGGTGAGCCCCGGCGGCCTGTTCGCGGCCTTCGTCGGCGAGCACGCGGACGGCCACGACTACGCGGCCAAGGCGGTCGAGGACGGCGCCCTCGCGGTGCTGGCCTCCCGGCCGGTCGGCGTGCCCGCCGTCCTGGTCGACAGTGTGGTGGAGGCGCTCGGCAGGCTGGCCCGCGCCGTCGTCGCCCGTGCCGACGGCACCGCCGTCGTCGCGCTGACCGGCTCGGCCGGCAAGACCAGCACCAAGGACCTGATCGCCCAGCTGCTCCAGCGCCGCGGCGAGACCGTCTACCCGCCCGGCTCGCTCAACAACGAGATCGGCCACCCGATGACCGCGCTGCGGGTCGAGGCCGGCACCCGGCACCTGGTCATGGAGATGGGCGCCCGGCACAAGGGCGACATCGAGTACCTCACCTCGATCACCCCGCCCCGGATCGGCCTCGTCCTCAACGTCGGCACCGCCCACGTCGGCGAGTTCGGCTCCCAGGAGGCGATCGCCGAGGCCAAGGGCGAACTGGTCGAGGCGCTGCCCGCCGACGGCGTCGCGATCCTCAACGCGGACGACCGGCTGGTGCGCGCGATGGCCTCCCGTACCAAGGCGAAGGTGGTCCTGTTCGGGGAATCACCGGATGCCCACGTACGGGCCGTGAACGTTCGTCTGGACGCCACCGGGCGGCCGTCGTTCACGCTCACCACCCCGGCCGGTTCCGCGCCCGTGCAGCTGCGCCTGTACGGTGAGCACCACGTCTCGAACGCCCTCGCCGCCGCCGCGGTGGCGGTGGAGCTCGGGATGTCCGTCGACGACACCGCCGCCGCCCTGGGCGAGGCGGGTGCGCTGTCCCGCTGGCGCATGGAGGTCGTCGACCGGGCCGATGGTGTCACCGTCGTGAACGATGCCTACAACGCGAACCCCGACTCGATGCGGGCCGCGCTGCGGGCTCTGGTCTCGATGGGGGGCAGGGGCCCGGAGCGCCGCCGCACCTGGGCGGTGCTCGGCGAGATGCGGGAGCTCGGCGAGGAGAGCCTGGCCGAGCACGACGCCATCGGGCGGCTCGCCGTCCGGCTGGACGTCACCAAGCTGGTGGCGGTCGGCGGACGCGATGCGGCCTGCATGGAACTCGGCGCGAGGAACGAAGGTTCGTGGGGTGAGGAGTCGGTGCTGGTGTCCGACGCGGACGCGGCGGTCGAGCTGCTGCGCAGTCAGCTTCGGCCGGGGGATGTGGTCCTGGTGAAGGCTTCCCGTTCGGTGGGGCTGGAGAAGGTGGCCGAGACCCTCCTGGCGGACGGTGTGACCGAATAATGAAGCAGATCCTTTTCTCCGGGATGATCGGTCTCATCCTGTCGCTGCTCGGCACCCCGGCCCTGATCAAGGTGCTCGCCAAGCACGGCTACGGCCAGTACATCCGTGACGACGGCCCCAAGGCGCACCACAGCAAGAAGGGCACGCCCACCATGGGCGGCATCGCCTTCATCCTGGCGACCCTGATCGCGTACTTCGCCACGAAGGCGATAACGGGCGAGAGCCCGACGGCCTCCGGGCTGCTGGTGCTCTTCCTGACCGCGGGCCTCGGCCTGGTCGGCTTCCTGGACGACTACATCAAGGTGGTCAAGCGCCGCTCGCTGGGCCTGCGGGCCAAGGCGAAGCTGGCCGGGCAGTCGATCGTCGGCCTCGGGTTCGCCGTGCTGGCGATGCAGTTCCCGGACGACCGCGGTCTCAACCCGGCGTCCCAGAGCCTCTCCTTCGTCCGGGACTTCAAGTGGGCCGTCGGTCCCGTCCTGTTCGTCATCTTCGCGTACTTCATGATCGCCGCGATGTCGAACGGCGTGAACCTGACGGACGGTCTGGACGGCCTCGCCACCGGTGCCTCGGTGATGGTCTTCGGCGCCTACACCTTCATCGGCATCTGGGAGCACACCCAGAGCTGCGCCTACGCGATCACCGCGACCGCCAACTGCTACGACATCCGAGACCCACTGGACCTCGCCGTCGTGGCCTCCGCCCTGATGGGCTCCTGCTTCGGCTTCCTGTGGTGGAACACCTCGCCCGCCAAGATCTTCATGGGTGACACCGGCTCGCTCGCCCTCGGCGGCGCCCTGGCCGGTCTGGCGATCTGCTCCCGCACCGAGCTGCTGCTCGCCCTGCTCGGCGGCCTCTACGTGATCATCACCCTGTCGGTGATCATCCAGGTCGGCTCCTTCCGGATGACCGGCAAGCGCGTCTTCAAGATGGCGCCGTTGCAGCACCACTTCGAACTCAAGGGCTGGACCGAGGTCCTGATCGTGGTCCGGTTCTGGATCATCCAGGGCCTGTGCGTCGCCGTCGGCCTCGGCCTGTTCTACGCGGGATGGGTGACCGGATGACAGACTCCCACCTGACCAACCCGGACTTCGGCGGCCTGCCGGTCGCCGTCGCCGGGCTCGGCGTCTCGGGCATCAGCGCCGCGCGCGTCCTGCACGGCCTCGGCGCCCGGGTCACCGTCGTGGACGGCGGCAGCGGTCCCGGCCTGGCCCCCAGGGCCGCCGAGCTGGAGGCGCTGGGCGTCACCGTGCGGCTCGGCGACGGCGCGAGCCTGCCCGAGGGCACCGAGCTGATCGTCACCTCGCCCGGCTGGGCGCCGGACAGCCCGCTGTTCGCCGCCGCCGAGGCGGCCGGGGTACCGGTCTGGGGCGACGTCGAGCTGGCCTGGCGGCTGCGCAAGCCGCTGCCCGGCACCGGCGAGCCCGCCCCCTGGCTGGCCGTCACCGGCACCAACGGCAAGACCACCACCGTCCAGATGCTCGCCTCGATCCTCACCGCCGCCGGCAAGCGCACCGCCGCGGTCGGCAACGTCGGGGTCTCGGTGCTGGACGCGGTGCTCGCCGAGGAGCCGTACGACGTGCTCGCCGTCGAGCTCTCCAGCTACCAGCTGCACTGGGCGCCCTCGCTGCGCCCGTACGCGGCGGCGGTGCTGAACCTGGCGCCCGACCACCTCGACTGGCACGGCTCGATGGAGGCGTACGCCGCCGACAAGGGCCGGATCTACGAGGGCAACGTCGTCGCCTGCGTGTACAACCTGGCCGACCCGGCCACCGAGGCGCTGGTCCGCGAGGCCGACGTCGAGGAGGGCTGCCGGGCGGTCGGCTTCGGTCTCGGCGCGCCGGGCCCGTCGAACTTCGGCGTGGTGGACGGCCTGCTGGTGGACCGGGCCTTCGTCGAGGACCGGGCCAAGAACGCGGCCGAACTGGGCGCCGTCGAGGATGTTTGCCCACCCGTCGCCCACCACCACCCTTCTGACGAAGGCGCTCCGCGCCGCCGCCCTGCTGCGCCCCACAACATCGCCAACGCGCTCGCCGCGGCGGCGCTGGCCAGGGCGTACGGCGTCGAGCCGAAGGCCGTCCGGGAGGGCCTGCGGGCCTTCCGTCCGGACGCCCACCGGATCGCCGAGGTCGGGGTGGTCGGCGAGGTCACGTACATCGACGACTCCAAGGCCACCAACACCCACGCGGCGGCCGCCTCGCTGGCCGCCTACCGGCCGGTCGTCTGGATCGCCGGGGGCCTGGCCAAGGGCGCGGCCTTCGACGACCTGGTGCGGGGCGCGGCCGGGCGGCTGCGCGCGGTGGTGCTGATCGGCCAGGACCGGGCGCTGATCCGGGAGGCGCTGGAGCGACACGCTCCGGATGTGCCGGTGATCGAGGCGGCCGAGGGCCAGACTGGCGCGGTGGCGATGGCCGAGGTCGTTCGAACGGCCGCGTCGCTCGCCCGATCGGGTGACACCGTGCTGCTGGCACCGGCCTGCGCCTCGATGGACATGTTCACCAACTACGGCGAGCGCGGCGACCTCTTCGCGGCGGCCGTCCTGGAGCTGGCGGGCGAGTAGGCGGGCCGGCACGGATGTCGGCCGGAGAGAGTGGGCGGGGAGCGGTGGCGGGGCAGGGCAGAGCGGATTCCGGCGTTGTGAAGCGGGACGCCGCCGAGCCGATGAGAGTGATCTCCGCCACCACGACCAAGTACAAGTCGGCCGGTCCGCTGGGCCGGGTCCAGGCCCTCAGGGCCCGGGTCCGGTACTGGCTGGACCGGCCGCTCACCCCGTACCTGCTGGTCCTCGGCAGCGCCCTGCTGCTGGTCGTGCTCGGCCTGATGATGGTCTTCTCGGCCTCCCAGATCCTGGCCCTGAACCAGCACCACTCGGCGCAGTACTACTTCCTCAAGCAGCTGATCGCGGCCGTCCTCGGCCTGGTCCTGCTGATCGGCTTCGCCTCCGTCCCGGTGGCGGTGCTGCGGGTGATCGTCTACCCGGTGATGTTCGCGGTGATCTGCGCGCTCACGCTGGTCGCCATTCCCGGCATCGGGATGCGGATCAACGGCAACCAGAACTGGCTGGATTTCGGCTTCTTCCAGTTCCAGCCCTCGGAGTTCGCCAAGCTCGCACTGGTGCTCTGGGGGGCCGACCTGCTCGCCCGCAAGCAGAAGGCCGGCACCCTCAACTCGTGGAAGCACCTGCTGGTGCCGCTGGTGCCGGGCGCCCTGCTGCTGCTCGCGCTGATCATGTTCGGCGGCGACATGGGCACCTCGATGATCCTGGTGGCCATGGTGTTCGCGCTGCTCTGGATGGTCGGAGCGCCGCTGCGGCTGTTCGTGGCCACCGTCGGGGTGGCGGTGGTGGTCTGCACCGCCCTGGTGGTCACCGTCCCGCACCGGGCGGAGCGGCTGAGCTGCATCGGCGTCACCAAGATCGATCCCGAGGGCGCCTGCTTCCAGGCCCTGCACGGCGCCTTCGCGTTCGCCAACGGCGGAGGCTTCGGCACCGGCCTGGGCGCCGGCGTGGAGAAATGGGGCCAGCTGCCCGAGGCGCACACCGACTTCATCTTCGCCGCGACCGGCGAGGAACTCGGTCTGGTGGGGACGCTGTCGGTGCTCGGTCTCTTCGCGGCACTAGGCTACGCGGGTATCCGTGTGGCCATCGGTACGAAGGATCCCTTCGTCAGGTACGCCGCGGGAGCCGCCACCACCTGGATCATGGCGCAGGCCATGATCAACCTGGGGTCGGCGCTGGGACTGCTGCCCATCGCGGGCGTCCCGCTCCCGCTGTTCTCCTACGGCGGTTCCGCCATGCTGTCGGCCATGTCCGCGATCGGAGTGCTGCTGTGCCTGGCGCGCAGCTCCTCGGGCGCGAAGGCGGCCCTGGCCGCCCGGAGCAAGAACTCCCGGATCAGGAGACAACTGGCCCGGGTGCTGCCACGACGACGAACCACAGCGCGCCCGGCCCCGGGGCCGGCACGCAGGGAGCGGTGAATTTCGGTGCATGTCGTACTCGCCGGCGGGGGGACCGCCGGTCACATCGAGCCGGCCATGGCCCTCGCGGATGCCCTCCGCAGGCACGACCCGTCCGTCGGGATCACCGCCCTGGGCACCGAGCGCGGACTGGAGACCCGGCTGGTACCCGAGCGCGGCTACCAGCTGGAGCTCATTCCGGCCGTCCCGTTGCCCCGCAAGCCAACCCCGGAGCTGATCACCGTCCCCGGGCGGCTGCGCGGCACCGTCCGGGCCGCGCAGGAGATCATCGAACGGGTCAACGCGGACGCCGTGGTCGGCTTCGGCGGCTACGTCGCGATGCCCGCCTACCTGGCCGCCAAGCGGGCCGGCGTGCCGATCGTGGTGCACGAGGCGAACGCCCGCCCCGGCCTGGCCAACAAGATCGGCGCCCGCTACAGCGACTTCGTGGCGGTCTCCACGCCGGACAGCAAGCTGCGTGACTCCCGGTACATCGGCATCCCGCTGCGCCGGACCATCGCCACCCTGGACCGGGGTGCCGCCCGCCCGGAGGCCCGCCAGTACTTCGGCCTCGACCAGCGGCTGCCCACCCTGCTGGTCTCCGGCGGCTCCCAGGGCGCGCGCCGGCTCAACGAGACGATCACCGCGATCGCCCCGCGGCTCCAGCAGTACGGCGTGCAGATCCTGCACGCGGTCGGCCCGAAGAACGAGCTGCCGCAGGTGGCGGACGTCCCCGGGATGCCGCCGTACCGTCCGGTGCCGTACCTGGACCGGATGGACCTCGCCTACGCGGCGGCCGACATGATGCTCTGCCGGGCCGGCGCCATGACGGTGGCCGAGCTGGCGGCCGTCGGCCTGCCCGCCGCCTTCGTCCCGCTGCCGATCGGCAACGGCGAGCAGCGGCTGAACGCCCAGCCGATGGTCAAGGCCGGCGGCGGTCTGCTGGTGGACGACGCCGAGCTGACCTCGGACTGGGTGCTCCAGAACGTGCTGCCGGTGCTCACCGACCCGCAGCGGCTGTGGGACATGAGCCGGGCGGCCGCCGAGTTCGGCCGCCGGGACGCCGACGACCTGCTCGTCGGCATGGTCTACGAGGCGATCCAGGCCCACCGCGGCGGTCGCCGCCGTGGCTGACGGCCGGCTCGCCGACCCGTTGGAGGAGGAGCTGGAGGTGGAGGAGTCCGCTCCCCGCCTCCGGCTCTCCCGGCGGGGCATCGTGGTGCTGGGCGCGCTCGGCGCCGCGGTGCTCGGCGTGCTGGCCTGGCTGGTGTTCTTCTCCTCGGTGCTGGACGTGCGCGACGTCGCCGTCCAGGGGACGAGTGACGGAAAGCTGACGGCGGACCAGGTCCGCGAGACGGTCGGCGGGCTCGGTGACGGCCCGCTGGCGCGCGTGGACCTGGACGACGTCAGGCACCGGGTGGAGGCGATCCCCCGGGTGGCCAGGGCGGAGGTGTGGCGGGGCTGGCCGCACACCCTGCGGGTGAAGGTGGTCGAGCGCAAGGCGGTGGCCGCCGTCAAGGGTGAGGACGGCCAGTTCACCCAGGTGGATGCCGGGGGCGTGAGCTTCGCCACCGAGCAGGCCCCGCCGGAGGGCGTTCCCGTGGTGGAGCTGCGACTCAGTCAGCAGGCGAACGACGTGGACGGGGTGATTTCCCGTCCGCAGCTGGTGCAGGGCGCGGTGGCGGTGGCCGCCGGGCTGCCGCCGGAGGTCGCCAAACTGGCCGGTTCGATGGTGGTGCACTCGTACGACGACATCCAGCTGCAGCTCAGCGGGGGTGCGACGGTGCGCTGGGGGAGTCCTGAGCAGATCGACCGGAAGGCCAGGGTCCTGGTCGCGCTGATGAACCAGAAGGGCACGACCTTCGACGTGACGGCGCCGGAGGCGCCGGCGGTGTCCGGATGATCCGGTAGGTTCTCTGCCTGAGGGAGGGGTTGACGCCTTGAAGTGTCGGCCCGACTCTTGGTGGTCACCCCCGGTTTCCTATGCCGGCCGATGATCACATAGGCTCAAAAGAAAAAGGGAAGCTCGGCGTGTTCGTTGAAACACGTGCCCGGAGCCACCTAGTGTCCTGTGTCACCAGACTGTGTTTCCTGGTGACGTGACGGAGACACAGCACTAACCCTAAAGGTCAAGTTTAGGGTTGGGGTCGGCGGTCGGCATTTCGGACATTCAGTCAGAAACCAGGCTCCCTACCCATCGACATCCGTCGGAACGGCCCCGCTCCGGGGCGGGCCGACCCGGAAATTCGAGGCGAGAGGCCTTCGACGTGGCAGCACCGCAGAACTACCTCGCAGTCATCAAGGTCGTCGGAATCGGCGGCGGTGGTGTCAACGCCATCAACCGGATGATCGAGGTCGGTCTCAAGGGCGTCGAGTTCATCGCGATCAACACCGATGCGCAGGCCCTCCTGATGAGCGACGCCGACGTCAAGCTCGATGTGGGCCGTGAACTCACCCGGGGCCTCGGCGCCGGCGCCAACCCCGAGGTCGGCCGCAAGGCCGCCGAGGACCACCGCGAGGAGATCGAGGAGGTCCTCAAGGGGGCCGACATGGTCTTCGTGACCGCCGGTGAGGGTGGTGGCACGGGCACGGGCGGCGCGCCCGTCGTGGCCAACATCGCGCGCTCCCTGGGCGCCCTGACCATCGGCGTGGTCACCCGTCCGTTCACCTTCGAGGGCCGGCGCCGGGCCAACCAGGCCGAGGACGGCATCGCCTCCCTGCGCGAAGAGGTCGACACCCTCATCGTGATCCCCAACGACCGGCTGCTGTCCATCTCGGACCGCCAGGTCAGCGTCCTCGACGCGTTCCGCTCGGCCGACCAGGTCCTGCTCTCCGGTGTCCAGGGCATCACCGACCTGATCACCACCCCGGGCCTGATCAACCTCGACTTCGCCGACGTCAAGTCCGTCATGTCGGAGGCCGGTTCGGCGCTCATGGGCATCGGCTCGGCCCGCGGCGAGGACCGTGCCAAGGCCGCCGCGGTGATGGCGATCTCCTCGCCGCTGCTGGAGGCCTCGATCGACGGCGCCCGCGGCGTGCTGCTGTCCATCTCGGGCGGCTCCGACCTCGGTCTGTTCGAGATCAACGAGTCGGCCCAGCTGGTCAGCGAGGCGGCCCACCCCGAGGCCAACATCATCTTCGGTGCGGTCATCGACGACGCGCTCGGCGACGAGGTCCGGGTCACCGTCATCGCGGCCGGCTTCGACGGCGGGCAGCCGCCGGCGATCGTCCGCGACCCGGTGGTCAAGTCCAGCTCCCCGGAGCGCCCGGCCACGCCGCCGGCCGCCCCGGAGCGCCCGGCCGGCCGCCCGTACGGGACCATCGGCTCGGTGACGTCCCGTTCGGAGGGCGAGTCCTCCGGGTCGAGCCGGAACGCCGAGACCTCGGCCACCACGACCGCAGCCCCGGTGCCGCCCCAGGTGCAGCCGGTCAGGCAGCCGTTCGTGGAGAGTCCGGCCGAGGAGCTCGACGTCCCGGATTTCCTTAAGTGATCGATCACGCGATCCGCGCGGGTGCTCACTTCGCCTTCACCTCACGGTGGGGCGGGGTGAGCACTTCGCCGTACGGGGAGCTGAACCTCGGCGGCGCGGTGGGCGACGACCCGGAGGCCGTCCGGGACAACCGGGCGGTCGCCGCCCGGCGGCTGGGGATCGACCCGGCCGACGTGGTGTGGATGAACCAGGTGCACGGCGCCGAGGTCGCGGTGGTGACCGGGCGCCAGCCGCTCGGCGAGGCGCCGACGGTGGACGCGGTGGTCTCCGACCGGCCGCTCGCGCTGGCGGTGCTGACCGCCGACTGCACCCCGGTGCTGCTGGCCGACCCGGTGGCCGAGCTGCGCGGGCCGCGGGCCGGGCTGGGGGCCACCGACCGGGCGGTCCGGTTCGTGCGGGGAGGGATGCGGGCCTACCAG
>NZ_MSJQ01000390.1 GCF_014596515.1 Streptomyces sp. CBMA156 | reverse complement strand
ATAGTGTTTCGGTGGTCATAGCGTGAGGGAAACGCCCGGTTACATTCCGAACCCGGAAGCTAAGCCTTACAGCGCCGATGGTACTGCAGGGGGGACCCTGTGGGAGAGTAGGACGCCGCCGAACAATTCTTCTGAAGAACCCCCATCCGGGAATCCCGGATGGGGGTTCTTTGCGTTTCCGGGGCGTTTTCGGGCCGGTCCGACACCTCCGGGTGCCTCCCGATCGACCCCCGCCGAGTGGCTGGTCCACCGTCAATATGCCGCTAAAACCGTCTGATCGGCGCACTGATCAGCGGAAAGTCCGGTTGCACGCCGTAGTCTCGAAGGTGATGGGAACAGGTGTCCGGGGTGTTGCCCGGGCCGGGCCGGATCAAGAATGGTGCTCATGGGACGAGGCAGGCTGCGCATCTACCTCGGGGCGGCCCCCGGGGTCGGCAAGACGTACGCCATGCTCGCCGAGGCGCACCGGCGGCAGGAGCGTGGCACGGACGTCGTGGTGGCGTTCGTGGAGGACCACGGCCGCCGGCGGACTTCGGACATGGTCGCCGGGCTGGAGCTGGTGCTGCGGCAGCAGGTGGTGCACCGGGGCGCCCGGTTCTCCGAGATGGACCTGGACGCCGTTCTCGCCCGCCGCCCGCAGGTGGTCCTGGTCGACGAGCTGGCGCACACCAATGTCCCGGGCTGCCGCAACGACAAGCGCTGGCAGGACGTCGAGGAGCTGCTGGCGGCCGGGATCGACGTGATCTCTACCGTCAACGTGCAGCACCTGGAGTCGCTCGGCGACGCCGTCGAGGGCATCACCGGGGTGCGCCAGCGCGAGACCGTCCCGGACGAGGTGGTCCGGCGGGCCGACCAGATCGAGCTGGTGGACATGTCCCCGCAGGCGCTGCGGCGACGGCTGGCGCACGGCAACGTGTACGCGCCGGAGAAGATCGACGCCGCCCTCGCCAACTACTTCCGCCCAGGCAACCTGACCGCGCTGCGCGAGCTGGCGTTGCTGTGGACCGCCGACCGGGTGGACGAATACCTCCAGAAGTACCGGGCAGAGCAGGGCATCGAGGGCACCTGGCAGGCCAGGGAGCGGATCGTGGTGGGCCTGACCGGCGGGCCCGAGGGGGCCACGCTGATCCGCCGGGCGGCCAGGATCGCGGCCCGGGTCTCCGGCGGTGAGCTGCTCGCCGTGCACATCTCCCGTTCGGACGGGCTGGTGGGCTCCGGCTCACCGCAGACGCTGATCGAGCAGCGCGTACTGGTGGAGAGCCTCGGCGGCTCCTTCCACGCAGTGCTGGGCGACGACCCGGCCGCCGGGCTGCTGGACTTCGCCCGGGGCGTGAACGCCACCCAGATCGTGCTGGGCACCAGCCGGCGGCCCGCCTGGCAGTACCTGTACGGGCCGGGCGTCGGCACCACGGTGACCCGGGAGGCCGGGGACATCGACATCCACATGGTCACCCACGAGCACGCCGGGCACGGCCGGCGCGGCAAGATACCCGTCCGCCGGATCACCGACCTCGGCCGCACCAGGACCGTCGCCGGCTGGCTGATCGGGCTGGTCGGCCCGCCGCTGATGGCGATCGTGCTGACCGCGATCGGCGGGCTGGGACTCTCCACCGACATGCTGCTGTTCCTGTCGCTGACGGTGTGCGCGGCGCTGGTCGGCGGGCTGCTGCCGGCGATCGGCTCGGCGCTGGTCGGCTCCTCGGTGCTGAACTTCTACTTCACCCCTCCGCTGCACACCTTCACCATCAACGAGCCGCAGAACATCATGGCGGTGGCGATATTCACCATCGTCGGCATCTCGGTGTCGTCGGTGGTGGACCTCGCGGCCCGGCGCACCCAGCAGGCGGCCCGCAGCCAGACCGAGGCGCAGACGCTCAGCGCGCTGGCCGGCACGGTGCTGCGCGGCGCGCCGAACGGCGACGGGGTGCTGACCGCGCTGATGGAGCAGGTCAGGGAGACCTTCGGGCAGGAGAGCGCCGCGCTGCTGGAGCGGCCCGATCCGCTCTCCGCCTGGGTGGCGGTGGCCGGCGCCGGGCCGCGCCCGCCGCAGCGGCCGGAGGAGGCCGACGTGGACGTCCCGGTCGGCGAGAGCCTGGCGCTGGTGCTGCGCGGCCGGGTGCTGCCCGGGGCGGACCGCCGTCTGCTCGGGGCGTTCGCCGCGCAGGCCGCCGTGGTGCTGGAGCGCCGCCGGCTGTCCCGGGAGGCCGCCGAGGCCCGCCGGGAGGCCGAGGGCAACCGGATCCGGACGGCCCTGCTGGCCGCGGTCTCGCACGACCTGCGCACCCCGCTGGCGGGGATCAAGGCCTCGGTGAGCTCGCTGCGTTCGGCCGACGTCGACTGGGACCCGGCGGACGAGGCCGAACTGCTGGCCGGCATCGAGGCCGGAGCCGACCGGCTGGACCACCTGATCAACAACCTGCTCGACATGAGCCGTCTCCAGACCGGTACCGTCACCCCGCTGATCCAGGAGACCGACCTGGACGAGGTGGTGCCCTACGCGCTCGGCGGGGTGCCGCCGGAGTCCGTCCGGCTGGAGGTGCCGGAGACGCTGCCGATGGTCCGGGCGGACGGCGGGCTGCTGGAGCGTTCACTGGCCAACCTGGTCGAGAACGCCGTCAAGTACAGCCCGGACGGCGTCAGGGTGCTGGTCAAGGCCGACGAGCTGCGGCAGCCGGGGGTCCCGTCCAGGGTCGAGCTGCGGATCGTGGACCGCGGTCCCGGCGTCCCCGAGGACGCCAAGGAGAAGATCTTCGCGCCGTTCCAGCGCTACGGAGACGCGCCGCGCGGCGCCGGGGTGGGCCTCGGACTCGCGGTGGCGCGCGGTTTCGTCGAGGCGATGGACGGTACCGTCACCGCCGAGGACACTCCGGGCGGCGGCCTGACCATGGTCGTCAGCCTGCCGGTGGTCGAACGGCCGCCCGACACGGGGGAGCCGGGCGGTGAGGGTGGCGATCCGCTCGCGGAGCTGATCACCTGAGAACCGGCGGCTCACCGGCCGGGCCCGTCACCCCTCCGGCGCCGCACGCGGCGGCGAACGCCGTGGAGCAGTCCCCCCCAGTCCGTAAGTCAGACAGCCCTGAAAGGCGGAGCCCGTAAATGACCCGGGTCCTCGTCGTGGACGACGAACCGCAGATCGTCCGCGCGCTGGTGATCAACCTCAAGGCCCGCAAGTACGAGGTGGACGCGGCCCATGACGGCGCGAGTGCCCTGGAGCTGGCCGCGGCCCGCCATCCGGACGTGGTCGTCCTCGACCTGGGCCTGCCCGACATGGACGGCGTCGAGGTGATCCGCGGCCTGCGCGGCTGGACCCGGGTGCCGATCATCGTGCTGTCGGCCCGGCACGCCTCGGACGAGAAGGTCGAGGCGCTGGACGCCGGTGCCGACGACTACGTCACCAAGCCGTTCGGCATGGACGAGCTGCTCGCCCGGATGCGGGCCGCGGTGCGGCGGGCCGAGCCGGTGGCCGGGGAGGCCGACTCGCTGGTCGTGACCGAGTCCTTCACCGTCGACCTGGCGGCCAAGAAAGTCAACCGGGACGGCGTCGACGTACGCCTCACTCCGACGGAGTGGCACCTGCTGGAGGTCCTGGTCCGCAACGCCGGGCGGCTGGTCAGCCAGACCCAGCTGCTCCAGGAGGTGTGGGGCCCGGCCTACCGCACCGAGACCAACTACCTGCGGGTCTACCTCGCCCAGCTGCGCCGGAAGCTGGAGCACGACCCCTCGCACCCGCGCCACTTCATCACCGAACCGGGCATGGGATACCGCTTCGAGAGCTGACCGCCGCTGCCCCTGGCGGCCGTACGACCTGCCGCCAGGGGGCCGGAACCCGGTACCCTTCCGGCATGAGTGGTGACAACAGCAGCGGCCAGCCGCAGGGGCGGTTCCGCCGCATGCTCAGCCGGCTGACCTCTTCGGCCGAGGAGCTGGACGCCGAGGAGCTGCGTCAGGAGAGCGCCGCGGAGTCCGGCTGCACACCGATCGCCGGCTGCGGGGACCGCGAGCTGGTCACCGTCGCGGGCACGCTGCGCACGGTGACGCTCCGCCCCAGGGCGGGGGTGCCCGCGCTGGAGGCCGAACTCTTCGACGGCACCGAGGCGTTGGACGTGGTCTGGCTCGGTCGTCGCTCGATCGCGGGGATAGAGCCCGGTCGACGGCTGGTCGCCAGCGGCCGGATCGGTCACGCACGCGGGCGCCGCGTGCTGTTCAACCCCCGCTACGAGCTGCGTCCGGTCGGACACGGGAGCGAATGAGCGTGAGCAACCACCCCGGCGGCGAGGCCGCCGCCCAGCTCGACCCCGCCGTCGACCCCGCCGACGCGGAGGCCGCCCGCAGGGCCGCCTCCAAGGAGGCCGCCGACACGGTGCTCCAGGCCTTCGGCGGCGTCCGCGGCATGATCGACATGACGCTGCCAGGCCTGGTCTTCATCGTCACCTACAACCTGACCCACCAGGTCAGCACCTCGGCCTGGGCCGCGCTCGGCCTGAGCGCCCTGCTCGTGGTGGCCCGGCTGGCGCGGCGGGAGACCATCCAGCACGCCTTCAGCGGGGTGTTCGGCGTCGCCCTCGGCGCCTGGATCTCGATGAAGAGCGGCAAGGCCGAGGACTTCTACCTGCCCGGCCTGCTCTGGAACGTCGGCTACTGCGTCGCCCTGGCGACCTCCGCCCTGGCGCGCTGGCCGATGATCGGGGTGATGCTCGGCCCGATCACCGGCGAGATGTTCACCTGGCGCAAGGAGAACCCGGGCCGCCTGGCCGCCTACACCAAGGCGACCTGGGCCTGGGTGGTGATCATGGGCGCCAAGCCGTTGATCCTCTTCCCGCTGTACTTCACCCACAACGTCAACCTGCTGGGCTGGCTGAAGGTCGCCCTCGGCATCCCGCCGCTGCTGCTGGCGATGTACGTCACCTGGCAGATCCTGCTGAAGGCGCCGCCGCCGATCAAGGCGCAACTGGACGACGAGAAGGAGCCGGCGAAGTAGCCGGCCCCCGCGGAACAGCAGAAGGGCCCGTACCCCGGTGAGGGGTACGGGCCCTTCTGTGGTCAACCGTCCTACTGGGCGCCCGAGGTGGCCGACAGCAGCTCCTCCAGCTCCTCCTCGCGCTCCTGCGCGGCGACGAAGAGCAGCTCGTCGCCGCCCTCCAGGGTGTCGTCCTTGCCCGGCACCAGCACCCGGCCCTCGCGGATGATGGTCACCAGCGCGGTGTCCTGCGGCCAGGCGACGTCGCCGACCCGGATGCCGACCAGTTCGGTGTCGGAGGCCAGGGTCAGCTCGACCAGGTTGGCGTTGCCCTGGCTGAAGCGCATCAGGCGGACCAGGTCGCCGACGCTGACGGCCTCCTCGACCAGCGCGGACATCAGACGCGGGGTGGACACGGCCACGTCCACGCCCCAGGACTCGTTGAAGAGCCACTCGTTCTTGGGGTTGTTCACCCGGGCGACCACCCGCGGCACCGCGTACTCGGTCTTGGCGAGCAGCGAGACGACCAGGTTGACCTTGTCGTCACCGGTCGCGGCGATCACCACGTGGCAGCGCTGGAGCGCGGCCTCGTCCAGCGAGGTGATCTCGCAGGCGTCGGCCAGCAGCCACTCCGCCATCGGGACCCGCTCCACCGAGATGGAGTTCGGGTTCTTGTCTATGAGCAGGACCTCGTGGCCGTTCTCCAGCAGCTCGCCCGCGATCGAGCGGCCCACGGCACCGGCCCCGGCAATGGCGACCCGCATCAGTGACCCTCCTCCTTCGGTCCCTGCGCGAACGCGGCCTCGACCGCCGTCAGGTCGGTCCGGCGCAGCATCACGTGCACCAGGTCGCCCTCCTGCACCACCATCTGCGGCGAGGGGAGCATCCCCTCGCCGAGCCGGGTGACGAACGCCACCCGGGCGCCGGAGGCCTCCTCCAGCTTGCTGATCCGGTGGCCGAGCCAGCGCGGGTCGTACGCGACCTCGGCGAGCTGCACGCCACCGCTCGGGTCCTGCCACAGCGGCTCGGCGCCGCTCGGCAGCAGCCGGCGCAGCATCTGGTCGGCGGTCCAGCGGACCGTGGCCACGGTGGGGATGCCCAGGCGCTGGTACACCTCGGCGCGACGGGGGTCGTAGATCCGGGCGGCGACGTTCTCGACGCCGAAGTTCTCCCGGGCCACCCGCGCGGCGATGATGTTGGAGTTGTCACCGCTGGAGACCGCGGCGAAGGCGCCCGCCTCCTCGATGCCCGCCTCGCGCAGGGTGTCCTGGTCGAAGCCGACGCCGGTCACCCGGCGCCCGTTGAACCCGGCGCCCAGCCGACGGAAAGCGGTCGGGTCCTGGTCGACCACGGCCACCGAGTGGCCCTGTTTCTCCAGAGCTCTGGCGAGGGCCGAGCCCACGCGGCCGCAGCCCATGATGACGATGTGCACCGGCGCTTACCTCACCCGTCCTGAAGGGGTCTTGACCTGCGCAAACACCGTTCATCTCCGTTTCCCGCCCGGTCGTCCGGGACGAGGGTCCTCGTGGGGGCGCCGACCCGGCAACGCTCGACAACCAGAGTGTTGCCCGCCGACTCGTATCCGACACGCTAGCCGGTCCACCGAACGCAGTCGCGACGAAGGGGGGGACAAACGGCGGAGCCCCGACCGGGAAGCCCCTACGATTCCTTAACGTGCCTATGCCGACTGACCTTCCGAAACGCATCCTGATCGGGCGCGCCCTACGCAGCGACAAGCTGGGCGAGACGCTGCTGCCCAAGCGGATCGCGCTGCCCGTGTTCGCCTCGGACGCGCTCTCCTCGGTCGCGTACGCCCCCGAGGAGATCCTGCTCACCCTCTCCATCGCGGGCGCCTCGGCGATCCACTTCTCCTGGCAGATCGGCCTCGTCGTGGCGGTCGTGATGCTCGCCGTGGTGGCCTCGTACCGGCAGAACGTGCACGCCTACCCCAGCGGTGGCGGCGACTACGAGGTCGCGACCGTCAACCACGGGCCGGCCGCCGGCCTGGTGGTCGCCAGCGCGCTGATGGTGGACTACGTGCTCACCGTGGCTGTGTCCACCACCTCGGGCGTCGCCAACGTCGTCTCCGCGGTGCCCGCGCTGCGCGGCCACGAACCGGTCCTGTCGGTGGTCGTGGTCGTGGTGCTGATGGGGATGAACCTGCGCGGCGTGCGCGAGTCCGGAAGCGCCTTCGCCGTGCCCACCTACGCCTTCATGGTCGGCGTGATCGGGATGGTCGGCTACGGGGTCTTCCGGCACTTCGCGCTCGGCCAGGACATGCCCGCCGAGAGCTCCGGGTTCCACCTCGCCGCGACTCCGGGCAACGACTCGCTGGCCGGCTTCGCGCTGGTCTTCCTGCTGCTGAGGTCCTTCTCCTCCGGCTGTGCCGCGCTCACCGGTGTGGAGGCGATCTCCAACGGCGTGCCGGCCTTCCGCAAGCCGAAGAGCAAGAACGCCGCCACCACGCTGCTGATGATGGCGAGCATCGCCGTCGTGATGTTCATGGGCATCATCTGGCTGGCCAGGCTGACCGGTGTCCAGATGGCCGAGAACCCGACCGAGCAGCTGGTCGGCACCTCGCCGGACTACCACCAGAAGACCGCGCTGGCGCAGATCAGCGAGGCCGTGTTCAACAACTTCACGCCCGGCTTCTACTTCGTCGCGGCCGTCACCGGTCTGATCCTGGTGCTCGCCGCCAACACCGCCTTCAACGGCTTCCCGGTGCTCGGCTCGATCCTCGCCCAGGACCGCTACCTGCCGCGCCAGCTGCACACCCGCGGCGACCGGCTGGCCTTCTCCAACGGCATCATCCTGCTGGCGATCGCCGCGATCCTGCTGATCCTCGCCTTCAACGCCGACCCGAACCGGCTGATCCAGCTCTACATCGTCGGCGTCTTCGTCGCCTTCAACATGAGCCAGTCCGGCATGATCCGGCACTGGACCCGGCTGCTGCGCACCGAGACCGACCCGGCCAAGCGCCGCCACATGCAGCGCAGCCGGGCGATCAACGCCTTCGGCCTGGTGATGACGATGGCCGTGCTGATCGTCGTCCTGGTCACCAAGATCAGCCACGCCTGGATCGCGATCGCCGCGATGGCCGTGCTGTTCGTGATGATGAAGGGCATCCGGCGCCACTACGACCGGGTCTCCGCGGAGCTCATCGCCGCCGAGGCGCCGGACGACGTGGTGCTGCCCACCCGGGTGCACGCCATCGTCCTGGTCTCCAAGCTGCACAAGCCGGCGCTGCGCGCGCTGGCCTACGCCCGGCTGGCCCGGGCGCACACGCTGGAGGCGGTCTCGGTCAACGTCGACCCGGAGGACACGGCGGCGCTGCGCCGGGAGTGGGACGAGCGCGGCATCGAGGTGCCGCTCAAGGTCCTGGACTCGCCGTACCGCGAGATCACCGGGCCGGTCCTGGACTACGTGAAGAACCTGCGGCGCAGCAGCCCGCGGGACGTGGTCTCGGTCTACATCCCGGAGTACGTGGTCGGCCACTGGTACGAGCACCTGCTGCACAACCAGAGCGCGCTGCGGCTCAAGGGGCGGCTGCTGTTCAAGCCCGGGGTGATGGTCACCTCGGTGCCGTGGCAGCTGGAGTCCTCGGAGCGGCGCAAGCCGCAGAAGGCCTGGTCGGCGCCGGGTGCCGTCCGGCGTGGCGAGCCCCGGGCGCCGAAGGCCGTAAAGTCGAAGGATTCCGACTTCACCGGTGGGAACACCGGTGACACCCCCGACCGCAGCAAGGACTCCTCCCAGTGACCCGCAACACTCCGCCCCGTTCCTCGGGCTCCTCCGGCAAGGGCGCCCGCCGGGGCGGCTCCCAGCCCGGGCAGGTCTCCCGGCCGCGCTGGGGCCGGCCGGCCCGTCCGGAGGCCACCGACCGCGACGGCCTCACCGCTCGCACCGCGCCGATCGTTCCGGGGGAGCGGGAGGACCGGGAGCCCGCCGGGCCCCCGGCCGGGAAGGGCAAGGGCGCGGGCAAGGCCGCCGGAAAGGCTGCCGGCAAGGCCCCGGGCAAGGCTGCGGGCAAGGACGCCGGCCGGGGCAAGGGCGCCGGCCAGGAC
>NZ_MSJQ01000039.1 GCF_014596515.1 Streptomyces sp. CBMA156 | reverse complement strand
AGCGCGTGCGCGCGGGCCTGCCCGGCGAGCCAGGCGCTGTAGCGCGCGCTCACGGCGGCGCGCCCGCTCTGGGGGCCGCAATCCGGCTCGCGCTCCGCGTAGTTGGCGCCGATGCGCGCAGGGTCGTCCTCGTGCAGGAAGACCGCGCGTACCCGCCGGCCCTGTCCGGCGGCCTCCGCGGCGGCGCGCGCGGCGGCGGCCGGGGTCAGGTAGTCGCCCTCCACGATCGCGGGCACGGGCACGGTGAGCCGGTTGCGCACGACGCCCAGCAGCGCGTCGTCCAGGGCGCGCGCGGTGGCGATCTGGAGTTCCAGGACACGGTCGGCGGGCAGCGCGTCGGGGTCGGGCAGGCCGTCGAAGTGGTGCAGTCCGGGGTGGCCGTCGGCGGTGGTGGCGGCCTGGAGGGCGGCCACCACGTCGTCGAACTCGACCACGAACGCGCCGTGCCGCGCGGACAGACGGGCGGCGGCCCGGCTCTTGCCGAGCCCGGAGGCACCGCCGATCAGCAGGACGTCCCACGGGCTGTCGTCGGTGTGCATACCGGCACGCTAGACGGCCCGGATGCGGACGGGCTCCGTGGGGTGGGGGAGGCGGGTGCGGACACGAGCGGTCAGGCCCCGTCGCGGTTGGCGGAGCGGCGCAGCGTCCAGGGCAGGACGAACCACAGCCCGGCGAAGGTCAGCGCGATGGCGCAGGTGATCGGCACCGCCGGCACCGTGCCGAGGACGACGTCGAGGACCAGCAGCACGGCGCCGGTCAGCGCGGCGGCGAGCAGCAGCAGGCCCACCTGGGCGACGCGGACCGAGACGGCGACGATCCGCTCCTTGCCGGGGTGGCGGTACAGGCCGCGGTGCAGGGCGACGGGGGTGGCCAGGACGGCCGCGGCGACGACCGACAGCAGCAGCGTGACGACGTAGATGTCCTGCTGGGCGTCGGTGAGCTGGGCGAAGCGCGGGGTGAAGGCGACGCCGAGCAGGAAGGCGAAGACGATCTGCACGCCGGTCTGGAGCACCCGCAGTTCCTGCAGCATCGCCACCAGACGCCGGTCGGCCCGCACCGCCGGGTTCCCCCAGCCGGGCGGGGGAGCGGAGTCGGACCGGTGGCCGGGCGGCGGCGGGGAGGACGGGGGCGGTGCGCTGGTCATGGGTCAGCTTCTCATGACCGGCCGTCACCATTCGACTCCGCACGGTGCATGCTCCCCGTATCGGGCCCGGTGTCACCCCCGGTGCCGTCCAGACGGTGCTGCCAGGCGGTGAGCAGTGTCCGCAGGGCGCCCGCCTCCTCCGGGGCCAGGTGCGCCAGCAGGCGGTGCTCGTTGCGGATGTGGGCGGTGAACGCCTCGTCGAACAGGCGCCGCCCGGCGTCGGTGAGGGCGACCACCCGCCCGCGCCGGTCGTCCACCGCCGGGCGGCGGGTGACCAGTCCGGCGCGCTCCAGGCGGTCGATCCGCTTGGTCATCGCCCCCGTGGTCACCATGGTGTGCGCGGCCAGCTCGCCCGGGGCCCGCTCGTACGGGGCGCCGGCCCGGCGCAGCGCGGCGAGCACGTCGAACTCGCCCTCACTCAGGCCGTAGCGCTGGTAGACGAGGGTCAGCTCGGCGGTCAGGCGGGCGGCCAGGCGGTGCAGGCGCCCGATGACGGCCAGCGGGGAGACGTCCAGGTCGGGGCGCTCGCGCCGCCACCCGGCCTGGATCTGCGCGACGTGATCGGGGTGCTGCCCGGCGGAGTGCTCCATGCGGCCATCCTAACCCGGGTAACTTCCTGGGAAGCTATATTGCCTTCCATGGAAGCCAATATGCGATGGGTGCTGCTCACCGCCCTCGCCCCCGTCGCCTGGGGCGCCAACTACTGGGTCACCCACGCCCATCTGCCCGCCGACCACCCCCTGTGGGGCGCCGCCCTGCGCGCCCTGCCCGCCGGACTGCTGCTGCTCGCCCTCGCCCGCCGCCGCCCGCACGGCCCCTGGTGGTGGCGCAGTGCCCTGCTGGGCCTGCTCAACACCGCCGTCTTCTTCGTCCTGCTCTACCTCGCCTCCCAACTGCTGCCCACCGGCGCCGCCGCCACCGTCATGGCCGCCTCCCCCCTCGCGATGCTGCTCACCGCCTGGGCACTGGCCGGGCAGCGCCCGCGCCGCGCCCACCTGGCGGGGGCGGTGGTGGGCCTGGCCGGGGTCGCGCTCGCCCTGCCCGGGCCCGGCGGCGGGATCGGCTGGACGGGGCTCGCGGCCTCGGCGGCGGCGATGCTGGTCTCCTCCGTCGGCTACGTCCTGGCCGCCCGCTGGCGCGAGGGCGCCGACCCGCTCGCCGCCACCGCCTGGCAGCTGACCGCGGGCGGCCTGGTCCTGCTGCCGCCGGCCGTCCTCGTCGAGGGCGCGCCTCCGGCCGTGGACGGGCCCACCCTGCTCGCCTTCGGCTACACCACCGTCATCGCCACCGCACTCGCCTTCGCCTGCTGGTTCGCCGGGCTGCGCCACCTGCCGGCCGCCACGGTGGGCCTGCTCGGACTGCTCAACCCGCTCACCGGCGTGCTGCTCGGCACCGCGCTGGACGGCGACCCCTTCGGCGCGCGCCAGGCGGCGGGACTGGCGCTGGTGGCCGCCGGAATCCTGCTCGGCCGCCCACGCGCCCGGGCGGCCGAGCCCGCCGCGCAATCCGTCGCCGAACCGTCCGCCGAACCGTCCGCAGGAACGTCCGCAGGGCCCCACTTGCCCGCCGGCCGGGCCACGTGATCGGATGGCAGGAGCATCGCGTGCCGATGACGGACTGCGTCAGGCATGGAGGTGCGGAACCGAAGGGACCGCCCCCGTGGCCTCCCCCTCCACCGGCCGTACGGCCGCCCTCAGCCTGGAACTCTCCCGCGCGCACCAGAACTTGCGCCGCCGCCTCGCCGACCTGCGCGCCAACCTCGGCGGACCCCGCCGTCCGGACGGCGACGACGACCGGCTCCTCACCCACTGCCTGGCCTTCTGCACCGCCCTGACCAACCACCACCAGGGCGAGGACACCGGCCTGTTCGCCCAACTCCTGCGCGAACGCCCCGACCTGGCGCCGACCATCGCCAAACTCGTCGAGGACCACGGCTTCATCACCCACATCCTCACCCGGGTGCGCGACCTCGCCGACCAGGCCGCCGCCGGCGCCGTCCCCGGTGCCGCACCCGGTGCCGATCAGGAGGCGATCGGACGCGAACTCGACGGGCTCGCCGCCATCATGGACTCCCACTTCGCGTACGAGGAACGGGCCATCGGCGCCGCCCTGGACGCCGGGGTGAGCGACGACGGCTGGTCCGAGCCGGTGCTGCGCTTCGGGACGCCGCGCAGCCCGGCGCCGCCCGGCTCGGCCCCGTAAAACCCGTCGCCCCGACGGGCCCGCCTTCCCTACACTCGCCACGCGGCCGCGCTCCGACGCGCGGCCGACCGTGCCAACCGGCGCCGACCGCGCCGACCGTGACGACAGCAACGAGGAGAGGGGGCGAGCGGCCGTGCCGAAGCAGAGCGCCGCCGCCCCCTCTCCCGCGTCGCGGTACGAGGTGATCCTGGTGTCCCCGTCCTCCCGGTGCCCGCTGCGCGGCCGGCACCGGAGCAGTGCCGCCACCGCCTGAAACCGGCCCCGTTTCTCGATCCCCGAGGCCTTCTCGCGGAAACACATCTGACGACCAGTCAGTACGTCGGCACTGCCCGATCGCGCGCCCGCCACCACGAAGAACCGCCTCGAAAGGCACCCGGGCCATGCGCACCCACACCACCGCCGCGATCACCGCCGCGACCACGGACACCATCGCCGCCGTCCGCAACCTCGGCATCCTCGCCCACGTCGACGCCGGCAAGACCACCGTCACCGAACGGATCCTCTACCTCACCGGCACCACCCACAAGCGCGGCGAAGTCCACGACGGCACCACCCTCACCGACTTCGACCCCCAGGAACGCGAACGCGGCATCACCATCTTCGCCGCCGCCGTCAGCTGCGCCTGGGCCGGGCACCGGATCAACCTCATCGACACCCCCGGCCACGTCGACTTCGCCGACGAGGTGGAACGCTCCCTGCGCGTGCTCGACGGCGCGGTCGCGGTGTTCGACGCGGTCGCCGGCGTCGAGCCGCAGAGCGAGTCGGTGTGGCGCCAAGCCGAACGCCACGGCGTGCCGCGCATCGCCTTCGTCAACAAGCTCGACCGCGCCGGCGCCGACCTGGACGCGGCCGTCGCCGCCATCCGCGAACGCCTGCACCCGCGCCCGCTGGCCGTCCAACTGCCCATCGGCACCGAGGAGTCGTTCGCCGGCGTCGTCGACCTCATCCGCCTGCGCGCCCTCACCTGGCACGACGACGGCACCCCGCAGGAGGGCCCGGTCCCCGGCCACCTCGAAGCCGAGGCCGCCGTCCGCCGCCGCGCCCTGGAGGAGGCGGTGGCCGAACTGCACCCCGAAGCCCTGGAGGAGTTCTGCGCCCGCGCCACCCTGACGGCCGGCACGCTCACCGCGGCCCTGCGCGACCTCACCCGCACCGGCGAGGCCGTGGTGGTGCTGTGCGGCTCCGCCTACCGCAACCGCGGCATCGAACCGCTCCTGGACGCCGCCGTCGCCTACCTGCCCTCCCCGCTCGACGTCCCGCCCACCCACTCCGCCGACCGTACCCAGCAGCGTGACCCCGACCCCGGACAGCCCCTGACCGCCCTGGCGTTCAAGGTCACCGCCGCCCCCACCGGCCGCCTCACCCACCTGCGCCTGTACGCCGGCACCCTTCACAAGGGGGACACCGTGCTCGACACCACCACCGGCCGCCGCGAACGCGTCGCCCGCATCCTCACCGTCCTGGCCGACCGCCACACCGAGACCGAACGCGCCCGCGCCGGCGACATCGTCGCCGTCGTCGGCCCCAAGCACACCCGCGTCGGCGCCACCCTGTGCGACGCCGGCCATCCCATCGTCCTGGAGGCCCCCGTGAGCGCCGAACCGGTCGTCACCGTCGCCGTCGAGGCCCGCCGCGCCGCCGACACCGACAAGCTCGCCACGGCACTGGCCCGCCTGGCCGAGGAGGACCCCTCGCTGCGCGTGGCCACCGACCCCGAGACCGGCCAGCGCACCCTGTCCGGCCTGGGCGAACTGCACCTGGAGGTCGCGGTGGAGAAGATCCGGCGCGACAGCGGTATCGAGGCCGCGGTCGGCCGGCCGAAGGTCGCGCTGCGCGAGGCCCTCGTCGAGGGCGTCACCGGCTTCGCCCACCGCCACGCCAGACAGGACGGCGGCGCGGGCCAGTTCGCCCACCTCGTCCTCGACGTCCACCCCCTGCCTGCCGGCACCGAAGGGGAGTTCGCGTTCACCTCCACCGTCACCGGCGGACGGGTCCCGCGCGAGTACGTGCAGGCCGTCGAGGCCGGCTGCCGCGACGCCCTGGCCGAGGGCCCGCTCGGCGGCCACCCGGTCACCGGCGTCGCCGTCACCCTCACCGACGGGGCCACCCACCCCAAGGACTCCTCCGAACCCGCCTTCCGCACCGCCGCCCGCCTCGGCCTGCGCGAGGCACTGCGCGCCTCGCGGATGCACCTGCTGGAACCCCTCGCCGAGGTGAGCGTCACCGTGCCCGAGGACGCGCTGGGCGCCGTCCTCGGCGACCTCGCCGCCCGCCGCGGCCACGTCCGGGCCACCGAACCGGGAACCGGCACCACCGCCCAGGTCAGCGCACTGGTACCGCTCGCCGAACTCTTCGGCTACGCGGGCCGCCTGCGCGGCCGCACCCAGGGCCGCGGCACCTTCACCACCCGCCCGGCCGGCTACGCCCCGGCGCCCGCGCCGGCCGGCTGAGCAGTGCAGCCCGGCTGAGCAGGCGCCGCCCGGCCCTCCCCGCACGGGGAGGACCGGGCGGCGCCGCCACAGCGCCCCGGCCCCGACCGGGCCCCGCTGCGCCGGGGCGGGGCCCGGGGCCCGTAGGCTGGGCTGGGCCGTGACGGTACAGACCGTCACCAGAACGCACAAAAGCGACCGGCAGAAGCGACCGGCAGAAGCGGGCAGGGCAGGGGCACATGCAGTTCGACGACCAGGGCGACCTCGACACCTCGCAGGTGGACGACCGGCGCGGCATCCCGGGCGGGAAGGTCGCCATCGGCGGCGGGGCCGTGGGCCTGATCGCGGTGCTGTTCGCGGTCATCCTCGGCGTCGACCCGCAGCTGCTGGGCCTGTCCTCCGGCGACGGCTCCTCCTCCAACTCCTCCGGCACCCGGACGGCCGGCGAGGTGCAGCAGGCCTGCAAGACCGGCGCGGACGCCAACAAGCGCCAGGACTGCCGGATCGTGGCGGTCACCAACAGCCTCCAGGAGTTCTGGCGCACCGAGCTGCCGAAGCGCGCCAACGTCCCGTACAAGAACGCCGAGACGGTGCTGTTCACCGGTCAGGTCTCCACCGCCTGCGGGTCGGCGACCTCCGCGGTGGGCCCGTTCTACTGTCCCGGCGACAAGAAGGCCTACTTCGACCTGGGCTTCTTCAACGAGCTGTCCGCCCGCTTCGGCGCCAAGGGCGGCCCGTTCGCCGAGTCCTACGTCGTCGCCCACGAGTACGGCCACCACATCCAGAACCTCACCGGCGCCATGCAGAAGGTCGGCAACGACCGCCAGGGCGCCAACAGCGGCTCGGTGCGCCTGGAGCTCCAGGCCGACTGCTACGCCGGGGTGTGGGCGCACCACGCCACGACCACCCCGCAGCCCTCCACCGGCCGTCCGCTGATCGCCTCGCTCACCGACCAGGACATCGCCCAGGGCCTGGACGCGGCCGCGGCGGTCGGCGACGACCGGATCCAGCAGGGCGCCACCGGGCGGATCAACCCGGAGGCCTGGACGCACGGTTCCGCCGAGCAGCGCAAGGCCTGGTTCACCACCGGCTACCGCAGCGGCGACGCCGCCCAGTGCGACACCTTCTCGGCCGCCAAGCTCTGACCGGTCCCCGACCGTTCCCTGACCGGGCCCGTCGTCAGAACCCGCCGTCAGCCTGGCTGTCGTCCGCCTGCCCGCCGTCCGCCCAGTCCCAGCCCGCGATCGCCTCGCGCAGCCGGCGGGCGGCGGCGGGCAGGCGCGCCTGCCCGTCCCAGAACAGGGTCAGCGAGCGCCGGCACTCGGGGCTGTCCACGCCGACCCACACCAGCGGCAGCCGGGTCGCGGTGCGCCGGGCGATCGCGGGCACCAGGCCCACGCCCAGGCCCGCGCTGATCAGTTCGGCGATGGCGCCGGCCTCGTCGCTCTCGCAGACGATCCGCGGCACCAGGCCGCGGGCGGCGAACAGCCGGTCCAGCAGGCGGCGTTGCCAGTGCCCGGGCCGGGCGGCGATGAACGGCCGCTGCGCGAGCTCCTCGACGCCCACCGTGGTGCGGTGGGCCAGCGGATCGCCCACCGGGACGGCCAGCCCCACCTCCTCGTCCAGCAGCAGCACCGACTCCAGGCCCTCGGCGGCGACCGGCTGGGAGACCACGGCGAGGTCGACGTCCTGGGCGCGCAGCCGCCGCGCCGTCTCCTGCGCGGACAGCTGGTGCAGCTCGATCTCCACCCCCGGGTGGGCGCGCTTGAACGCGGCCAGCGGCCCGCCGAAGGCCAGGAAGGTCTCCGAGGCCAGCCGCACCGTGCCCGGCCCCTGCGCGGCGGCCTCGGCCACCGCCCGCCGTCCGGCCTCCAGTTCGCCCAGCGAGCGCTCCACGTAGTCGCGGAACAGCCGCCCGGCCTCGTTCAGCCGCAGCCGCCCGCCGCGCTCGAACAGCGGCGTGCCCAGCTCGGCCTCCAGCCGGGCGATGGAACGGCTCAACGACGGCTGGGCGACGCGCAGTTCCCCGGCCGCCCGGCTCAGGTGCTCCAGCCGCGCCACCGCCAGGAACTGGGTGAGCGTGTTCAGGTCCACGAAGTCCTCATGCCCCCACGGTCATCACGCCATAGCAATACTGATCTTGGACAGGATAACCGGACGGTCATAGCGTCGGGGGCGGGGCCGCACACCGGCACACGGTGCGGCCCGAGACCGGTACGAGGAAGGACTCCCCATGGCCATCGCCGCCCCCAGGACCCCACCGGAGCCCGAGGCCCGGTCCGCCACGGGGGAGCGGACCGGGCCCGCCGGACGGACCCTGCGCGCCCTGGCCGCCGCCCACACCGCCGTCCTGTTCGGCCAGCCCGTCTTCGCCGGCGTCTACCTCAGCGGAGACTTCGACGCCCTCGGCTGGCACGCCGCCGGCGCCGACGCCGTCACCACCCTCGGCTACCTCCAGCTGATCGCCGCCCTCGTCCTGTGGATACGGCTGCGCCGCGCCTGGCCGCTCGCCGCGAGCCTCGCCGTGGCCGCCGCCGAGACCGTGCAGTACTTCGCCGGACTCGGCGGCGCCCTGTGGCTGCACCTGCCCCTGGGCGTCGCCACCATCGCCGGCACCGTCGTGCTCACCACCGCCCTGTGGCGCACCCCACTGCCCGCACGGCGCACCGCCCCCGCGCGCGAGGGGGACGACCGTGCCTGAGTCCCGCGACAACCGCCCACTCGGCCTGACGCGTCGTCAAGTCCTGGGCATCGGCGGCGCCTTCGGCCTGCTCACCACCGCCTCACTCGCCACCGCCGCCGCCCTCGCCCGCCGCCCCGCCACCACCGGCGCCCAACTGCGCAGCACCGCGGCGCTGCCACCCCCGTACCAGGTTCCGCTGCCCCTGCCCGCCGTCGCCAGACCCGTCTCCACCGCCGGCGGCACCGACCACTACGACATCGTCCAGCGCGAGACCATCGCCGAGATCCTGCCCGGCCTCACCACCCGCCTGTGGACCTACGGCGGCACCTTCCCCGGCCCCACCATCGAGGCCCGCCGCGGCCGGCCCGTCACCGTCACCCACCACAACGAACTCCCCGTCCCCACCGTCGTCCACCTCCACGGCGGCCGCACCCCCGCGGACTCCGACGGCTACCCCACCGACCTCGTCCTGCCTGCCGCCTGGCCCGACACCCCCCACACCATGCCGGGCATGGCAGGCATGTCAGGTACGGACGGCCACGGCACCGGCGGCCACATGACCGACCCCCGCGCCGTCACCAGCCGCCTGAAACGCGACTACACATTCCCCAACGACCAACGCCCCACCCTGCTCTGGTACCACGACCACCGCATGGACTACACCGCCCCCGCCATCTGGCGCGGCCTCGCCGGCCTCCACATCGTGCGCGACGACACCGAGGACAGCCTCGGCCTGCCCGCCGGCCCCCGCGAGATCCCCCTGATGATCACCGACCGCGCCTTCACCGCCGACGGCGCCCTCAGCTACCCCTCCCTCGACCCCACCCTGCGCACGACCCCCGGCGTCACCGAACCCCACCTCGCCGGCGTCCTCGGCGACGTCATCCTCGTCAACGGCGCCCCCTGGCCCGTCCACGAAACCGACGCCACCCGCCACCGGCTGCGCCTGCTCAACGCCTCCAACGCCCGCCACTACGAACTCGAAGCCCTCACCGAGGACGGCCGCCGCCTCGACCTCGTCCAGATCGGCGCCGACCAGGGCCTGCTCGCCACCCCCGTCACCCACCGGACCCTGCCCACCGCCCCCGCCGAACGCCACGACCTCGTCATCGACTTCGCCACCGCCCCCATCGGCTCCCTCGTCCACCTCGTCAACCGCCTCGGCACCGGCCGCACCCGCGACGTCATGGCCTTCCGCATCACCCGCCCCGCCACCGACGACAGCCGCATCCCACCCGTCCTCGCCACCGACCTGCCCGACTGGCACCGCCAGGACGCCGTCCGCACCCGCGACTTCGCCTTCCGCGCCGGCCGGATGAACGGCGGCCACGGCTGGCTCATCGGCGGCCGGCCCTTCGACCCCGCCCGCACCGACGTCACCGTCCCCCTCGGCGACACCGAGATCTGGCGCCTGATCGCCGACGTCCACCACCCCGTCCACCTCCACCTCGTCGGCTTCCGCATCCTCACCCGCGGCGGCAGACCCCCACTGCCCCACGACGCCGGCCTCAAGGACACCGTCTCGCTGCGCCCGGGGGAGTCCGCGGAGATCATCACCCGCTTCGACGGCTACCGCGGCCGCTACCTCTTCCACTGCCACAACGCCGAACACGAGGACATGGGGATGATGGCCAACCTGGAAGTCGTCTGAACGCCGGGTGAGTGCGAGTGGGCGCGGTCGGGGGGCGGCTTGACTGGCCCATGGTGCGAGCCTCGCCCACCCGGCCCGCCGGCGGCCGGGATGCCCGCGGCCGCGCCGCCGAGACCGGCCAGGACAGGACAGAAGAAGCCGGAATACACCATTCCGAGCAGCTCGGGGCGATATGCCGGACCTTCACGGGGCTCCCATCAGATGATCACTCTGCTGCCCTGATCCCGACCCCCGCCGTACGGGGTGGTCCACTCCAATTCCCTTCGCACACCCCCCGAGCAGCGAAAGGCCACTACCCCCCATGACCCGCCCCGCCGACCACTCCACCGCCGACCGGATGCTGCGCGAGGCCGCCGCCCGCCTCGACCGGCGCCGCTTCCTGACCGTCACCTCGGCCGCCGCCGCGCTCGCCTTCAGCGTCAACATCCCCACCGCCGGCGCCGCCGACAACGAGATCGCCCCGCGCGCCATCGGCGACAACCCCTTCACCCTCGGCGTGGCCTCCGGCGACGCCACCTCCGAGGCCGTCGTCCTGTGGACCCGCCTGGCCCCGCGCCCGCTGGAGCCCGGCGCCGGCCTGCCGCCCACCGGCTCGGTGAAGGTCGGCTGGGAGATCGCCCGCGACGAGAAGTTCCGCCGTGTCGAGCGGCGCGGCACCGCGCGCGCCCACGCCGAGTTCAACTACGCCGTCCACGTGGACGTCGACGACCTCGACGCCGCACGCGAGTACTGGTACCGCTTCACCGTCGGCTCCTGGTCCAGCCCCGTCGGCCGCACCCGCACCGCCCCGCCGCGCGGCAGGAAGCTCGACAGCGCCCGCATCGCCTTCGTCTCCTGCCAGGCCTACGAGGACGGCTACTTCACCGCCTACCGCCACCTCGCCAACGAGTCCCTGGACGCCGTCTTCCACGTCGGCGACTACATCTACGAGTACGGCATCGACTCCGTCGGCGGCGACCGCAAGTACACCGACCGCACCCTCGCGGCCCACTTCAACCACGAGACCACCACCCTCGAGGACTACCGGCTGCGCTACTCCCTCTACAAGAACGACCCCGACCTCCAGGCCGCGCACGCCGCCCACCCCTGGTACGTCACCTGGGACGACCACGAGGTGGAGAACAACTACGCCGCCGGCATCCCGGAGAAGAACCAGGACCCGGCCCCCTTCGTCGCCCGCCGCGCCGCCGCCTACCGCGCCTACTGGGAGAACCAGCCGCTGCGCATGCCCCAGCCCCGTGGCACCGAGCTGACCCTCTACCGGCGCGTCCACTACGGCAAGCTGGCCCAGTTCGACATCCTCGACACCCGCCAGTACCGCGACGACCAGGCCAACGGCGACGGCTGGCAGTACCCCACCCCGGAGTCCGACGACGCCAAGCGCACCCTGATGGGTGCCACCCAGGAACGCTGGTTCGCCGACGGCCTGCGCCACTCCAAGGCCACCTGGAACGTCGTGCCCCAGCAGGTCGTCTTCTCCCGCCGCAAGAACACCACCGCCGACCGCTCCAAGCTCTCCATGGACGCCTGGGACGGCTACCCCGCCGCCCGCGAGCGCTTCCTGAAGACCGTCGACCAGTCCGGCGTGAAGAACCTGGTGCTGCTCACCGGCGACGTGCACGTGGCCTACGCCCTGGACGTCAAGCGCAACTTCGACGACCCCAACTCCCGCACGGTGGGCGTGGAGTTCGTCGGCACCTCGATCAGCAGCGACGGCGACGGCGAGGAGAAGCCGTCCAACTGGAGCACCCTCATGGCGGCCAACCCGCACATGAAGTACTACGACGGGCGCCGCGGCTACACCGTGCTCACCCTCGACCAGCACCGGGCCCGCGCCGACTACCGGGTGGTCTCCCACATCACCCGCCCCGGCGGCACCCTCTCCACCGCCGCCTCCTTCGTCACCGAGGCCGGCAACCCGGGCATCCGCCCCGCCTGACGCCTTCCGGCGCCGAACGGCCCCGGGCCCGCCGCCTTGAGGGAGGCGGCGGGCCCGGGGCGCTCACGCGCCCCTGGCGGCCTGCCGGACGACGGCCGCGGCCTGCTCCGGGT
>NZ_MSJQ01000389.1 GCF_014596515.1 Streptomyces sp. CBMA156 | reverse complement strand
GCTGGTTCGGCTCGCCGCTCGCCGCGACCGAGGCGGCGCTGGAGCTGAGGGCCGGCGGCGCGCAGAGCGTGCGCGAGGCCGTGCGCACCCGGCCCTGGGAGGAGGCCAGGCGACGCGCCGTCGAGCAGGTCGGCGCCACCGGGTGGGCGGGGCACTGGGCGCTCACCGGCGGCGAACTCGGTCCGGTCACCACACCGCTCGCCGACCGGCTGCGCAACGCCGTGCTCGACCGGCTCGCCCCCGAGGCCGACCGGGAGGACGACGTCGCCGTCGCCGAACAGGCCAGGTCCCGCCGCACCACCGTCCGGCTCGCCCTGCTGGACGCGGTGCGCGGCCAGCACGACGCTCCGTGGTTCGCCGCCTTCGAGGCCGCCGGCGCGAGCGCCGACGCCGTCGCACCGCTCGCCGAACTGGCCGGGGAAGCCGGCTGGTGGTGGCCGTACCGGGAGGTGGCCCTGCTCAGCGAACGGCCGACCGCGCTGCACCGCGACGAGGCCGGCCGGCTCGACCGGGCGGACGGGCCCGCCCTGGAGTACGCCGACGGCTTCGCCCTGCACGCCTGGCGCGGCATGCCCGTCCCACCGGAGTTCCTGGCGACCCTGGCAGAGGTGACCGTCGAGCGGATCCGCACCGAGGAGAACGCCGAGCTGCGCCGCGTCCTGCTGGAGCACTACGGCTACGAGCGCTACCTGGCCGACTCCGGCGCCGAGCCCATCCACCGGGACGAGACCGGTGTGCTCTGGCGGATCGTCCTGCCCGACGACGAGCCGGTGGTGATGGTCGAGGTGGTCAACTCCACCCCCGAGCCGGACGGCACCCACCGCACCTACTGGCTGCGCGTCCCGCCGGGCACCCGCACCGCGCGCGCCGGTGTCGCCTGGACCTTCGGCATACCCGAGACCGCCTACCACCCGCAGCGCGAGACCTGATCGCGGACGCCTCCCGGCATCCGGAGCGGGCCTCCGAGTCGCGCGTGTTGACCCTTACCCCACGTCAGGCCGCACGGTGGGGGCGCAGCAGAACGCACGGATGATCGGAGGGACGCATGAGCTGGTCGGTAGGTCAGGTCTCCGGCTTCGCCGGGGTCACGATCCGGACCCTGCACCACTACGACCGGTCCGGGCTGCTCGCGCCCAGCGAGCGCAGCCCGGCCGGCTACCGGCTCTACACCGGCGCGGACCTCGCCAGGCTCCAGCAGATCCTCTTCTACCGGGAACTCGGCTTCCCGCTCGACGAGATCGCCGACATCCTGGCGGACCCGCAGGCCAACGCGCTCGACCACCTGGTGACGAGACGGCAGGCCCTCGCCGAGCAGATCACCCGGCTGCAGAAGCTGGTCGACGTCGCCGAGCGGGCCATCGAGGTCCAGCGCACCGGGGTCGAGCTGACCCCGGAGGAGCGCTTCGAGGTCTTCGGGGACGTGGTCTTCGACCTCAGTTACGCCGCCGACGCCCACCTCAAGTGGGGTGAGCGGGACAGCCACCAGGAGGCCCTGGCCCGCGCCGCCACCCACTCCAAGGAGGACTGGCAGCAGCTGATGGCGGAGGCCGCCGAATGGCGAGGCCGGCTGCTGGACGCCTTCGACGGGGGACTGCCGGTCGACCACGTCACGGTGCTCGGCCTCGCCGAGCAGCACCGGCAGCACATCACCCGGTGGTTCACGCCCTGCCCGCCGGAGATGCACTGCCGGATCGCCGACGACTACGAGGCGGACGCCCGCGCCTTCGCCCTGGTCGTACCGCCGGCCGACCAGCGGCCGGGCCTGGCAGGCTACCTCCGCGCGGCCATCGGCGCGAACGCCGAGCGGCGCACCGCGACCGGAACCGGGGCGGGCCGATGAGGATCCTCGTGATGGCCGCGGGCTCGCATGGCGACGTCGCCCCCTACACCGGTCTCGGGGCTCATCTGCGCGGTGCGGGGCACGAGGTCGCGCTCGCGGCGCCCGAGACCTTCCGCGGGCTGGTGGCCGGCAGCGGGCTCGACTTCCGTCCGCTCCCGGCCGACCCGCGCGGTGCGGGCACCGAGCCGACGGGCGGGCGCTCCGAACTGCTCGCGCGGGCCGCGGCGTTCATCGGGCAGCTGGGTGACGGGCTCGCGGACGCCGCCGCGCCCGGAGCCGACCTGCTCCTGCTCGGCACCACCACCGCACCGCTGGGCTGGCACCTGGCGGAGGCGATGGACGTCCCCACCCTGGGGGTCTATCTGCAACCCATGCTGCCGACCCGGGAGTTCCCGCCGGTGGTCGGGGGCGGCCGCTCGCTGGGGAGCTGGGGCAACCGGGCGGCGGGGGCGCTCGGGCAGCGGGTCGTCGACCGCCTGCACACCGAGGCCGCACGCCGGCTGCGGTCGCGGCTGGGCCTTCCGGCACTCTCCCAGACCGCACGCCGACGGGCCCTGGAGCGGGCGGACTGGCCGGTGCTGCACGGCTTCAGCCCGAGCCTGGTACCGCGTCCGGCGGACTGGCGGCCGGGGCTGCGCGTGGTCGGCAACTGGTGGCCCCACGTGGCGGACGACCACTGCCTCCCGGCCGAGGTCGAGGGCTTCCTGCGGGCCGGGCCGCCGCCGGTGTTCATCGGCTTCGGCAGCATGGCGGCAGGACAGGGCGAGCGGCTGAGCGCCCTGGCGCTGGAAGCCCTGGGGCGGGCGGGCGTCCGGGGAGTGGTGCAGGCCGGTTGGGCCGGGATCGCCGGGGAGGGCGACGACGTGCTGACGATCGGCGAACTGCCGCACGCCCGGCTGTTCCCGCGCATGGCGGCCGTCGTGCACCACGCGGGGGCGGGCACGGCAGCCGCGACGCTGCGCGCGGGTGTGCCGAGCGTCCCGGTCCCGGTGATGGCCGACCAGCCGTTCTGGGCCGGCCGGCTCACCCGGGCCGGCGCGGCGACGGCTCCGGTGCGGTTCGCCGACCTGACCGCAGCGCGGCTGGCGGTGGCCATCCGTCAGGCCGTCGAGGAGCAGCGGCTGCGGGAGCGGGCACAGGAGGCGGCTCGCGCGATGGCGAAGGAGGACGGCGCGGCCCGGGTCGCGGAGGCGGTGGCGGCCATGGGTCGGTAGTGGAGGAGGACGGCGAGCGCCACGCGGTTCCCGCGCCAGGGCTCGCTCCAGTGGGCCGAGCACCACGGTGCCGCACAGAGGTGCCGCACACCGGTGCCGCCGTCGGACGGCGGAGACGGGAGGTCAGGGGGTCCTCCCGCCACTGCCAGAGGTCCGCACATCGCGGCGAGTGCCGAGGCTCCCTCTTTCCCCGTCGTGAGACCGGCGTTCGTGGCCAGGCGCAGTCGGACGTTGCTCGCACCGTCGCAGGCACGCCAACGGTCGAAGAGGTGAGCCAAGTCTCCGTCCAGGCAGAGCGACGGCACGTTCCAAGGACCCCGGCGCTTTGTCCGCCCCGGCCGCCGCCACATCAACCACGTCCACCCACGGGCCTGTTCACTGGTGCGTACCCGGCCCAGGAAGCCGGAACGCGGAAGGTCCCGACAAGTACCACAGCCGTGGGACGACGGGCTGCTCACCGCGGTTCCACGGTGAGCAGCCCGTCACGAGGGCGCGTCCGCCGGCCCGGTCACCGCTCGGCCGGGACCCCCGGTGCGGAGGCGCCGGCCGGGGCCGCGAGCGAACCGAGGAGCTGCGCGACCGGGTCGGCGCTGCCCGAGGCGCTCAGCTCCTGCACCAGCTCGCAGTTCCTGGCGACCCTGCTGGAGACCCAGTCGCGCAGCCACTCGGACAGCTGCGGGAGCGGCAGGTCGGACGGGGCCAGCCCGGTGAGCACGCACCCGGTCGCCGCCGCCCCGCCGACGTTGACGACCACGTCCGGCAGGACGGTGTGGCCGGCCTCGCGCAGCAACCGGCGGGCCGGTGCGGTGCAGCTCAGGTTTCCGCCCTCGACCACCAGGCGGGCCCGGACCGCCGGCACCGCCTCCTCGTCGACCGCGGAGGCGGACGCCGCCAGCACCAGCACGTCGGCGTCGACGTGCAGCCACGCCCGCCCGGGCCCGTGGGCCGTGACCCGGGCGGGCAGCCGGCTCCGGTCGATCGTGCCGTCGCTGCTGGTGAGCGCGGCGAGTTCGGCGACGGGCAGTCCGCGCTGGTCCTCGACGGTGCCCCGGACGTCGGCCACCGCCACCACCAGGTGGCCGTGGGCGGCGAGGTGGCCGGCCACCGCGCGCCCGACGGTGCCGAAGCCCTGGATCGCGACGCGCTGAGGGGTCCGCGCACCGGAGGCCCGCAGGGCAGACCGAGGCGGCGCTGGAGCTGAGGGCCGGCGGCGCGCAGAGCGTGCGCGAGGCCGTGCGCACCCGGCCCTGGGAGGAGGCCAGGCGACGCGCCGTCGAGCAGGTCGGCGCCACCGGGTGGGCGGGGCACTGGGCGCTCACCGGCGGCGAACTCGGTCCGGTCACCACACCGCTCGCCGACCGGCTGCGCAACGCCGTGCTCGACCGGCTCGCCCCCGAGGCCGACCGGGAGGACGACGTCGCCGTCGCCGAACAGGCCAGGTCCCGCCGCACCACCGTCCGGCTCGCCCTGCTGGACGCGGTGCGCGGCCAGCACGACGCTCCGTGGTTCGCCGCCTTCGAGGCCGCCGGCGCGAGCGCCGACGCCGTCGCACCGCTCGCCGAACTGGCCGGGGAAGCCGGCTGGTGGTGGCCGTACCGGGAGGTGGCCCTGCTCAGCGAACGGCCGACCGCGCTGCACCGCGACGAGGCCGGCCGGCTCGACCGGGCGGACGGGCCCGCCCTGGAGTACGCCGACGGCTTCGCCCTGCACGCCTGGCGCGGCATGCCCGTCCCACCGGAGTTCCTGGCGACCCTGGCAGAGGTGACCGTCGAGCGGATCCGCACCGAGGAGAACGCCGAGCTGCGCCGCGTCCTGCTGGAGCACTACGGCTACGAGCGCTACCTGGCCGACTCCGGCGCCGAGCCCATCCACCGGGACGAGACCGGTGTGCTCTGGCGGATCGTCCTGCCCGACGACGAGCCGGTGGTGATGGTCGAGGTGGTCAACTCCACCCCCGAGCCGGACGGCACCCACCGCACCTACTGGCTGCGCGTCCCGCCGGGCACCCGCACCGCGCGCGCCGGTGTCGCCTGGACCTTCGGCATACCCGAGACCGCCTACCACCCGCAGCGCGAGACCTGATCGCGGACGCCTCCCGGCATCCGGAGCGGGCCTCCGAGTCGCGCGTGTTGACCCTTACCCCACGTCAGGCCGCACGGTGGGGGCGCAGCAGAACGCACGGATGATCGGAGGGACGCATGAGCTGGTCGGTAGGTCAGGTCTCCGGCTTCGCCGGGGTCACGATCCGGACCCTGCACCACTACGACCGGTCCGGGCTGCTCGCGCCCAGCGAGCGCAGCCCGGCCGGCTACCGGCTCTACACCGGCGCGGACCTCGCCAGGCTCCAGCAGATCCTCTTCTACCGGGAACTCGGCTTCCCGCTCGACGAGATCGCCGACATCCTGGCGGACCCGCAGGCCAACGCGCTCGACCACCTGGTGACGAGACGGCAGGCCCTCGCCGAGCAGATCACCCGGCTGCAGAAGCTGGTCGACGTCGCCGAGCGGGCCATCGAGGTCCAGCGCACCGGGGTCGAGCTGACCCCGGAGGAGCGCTTCGAGGTCTTCGGGGACGTGGTCTTCGACCTCAGTTACGCCGCCGACGCCCACCTCAAGTGGGGTGAGCGGGACAGCCACCAGGAGGCCCTGGCCCGCGCCGCCACCCACTCCAAGGAGGACTGGCAGCAGCTGATGGCGGAGGCCGCCGAATGGCGAGGCCGGCTGCTGGACGCCTTCGACGGGGGACTGCCGGTCGACCACGTCACGGTGCTCGGCCTCGCCGAGCAGCACCGGCAGCACATCACCCGGTGGTTCACGCCCTGCCCGCCGGAGATGCACTGCCGGATCGCCGACGACTACGAGGCGGACGCCCGCGCCTTCGCCCTGGTCGTACCGCCGGCCGACCAGCGGCCGGGCCTGGCAGGCTACCTCCGCGCGGCCATCGGCGCGAACGCCGAGCGGCGCACCGCGACCGGAACCGGGGCGGGCCGATGAGGATCCTCGTGATGGCCGCGGGCTCGCATGGCGACGTCGCCCCCTACACCGGTCTCGGGGCTCATCTGCGCGGTGCGGGGCACGAGGTCGCGCTCGCGGCGCCCGAGACCTTCCGCGGGCTGGTGGCCGGCAGCGGGCTCGACTTCCGTCCGCTCCCGGCCGACCCGCGCGGTGCGGGCACCGAGCCGACGGGCGGGCGCTCCGAACTGCTCGCGCGGGCCGCGGCGTTCATCGGGCAGCTGGGTGACGGGCTCGCGGACGCCGCCGCGCCCGGAGCCGACCTGCTCCTGCTCGGCACCACCACCGCACCGCTGGGCTGGCACCTGGCGGAGGCGATGGACGTCCCCACCCTGGGGGTCTATCTGCAACCCATGCTGCCGACCCGGGAGTTCCCGCCGGTGGTCGGGGGCGGCCGCTCGCTGGGGAGCTGGGGCAACCGGGCGGCGGGGGCGCTCGGGCAGCGGGTCGTCGACCGCCTGCACACCGAGGCCGCACGCCGGCTGCGGTCGCGGCTGGGCCTTCCGGCACTCTCCCAGACCGCACGCCGACGGGCCCTGGAGCGGGCGGACTGGCCGGTGCTGCACGGCTTCAGCCCGAGCCTGGTACCGCGTCCGGCGGACTGGCGGCCGGGGCTGCGCGTGGTCGGCAACTGGTGGCCCCACGTGGCGGACGACCACTGCCTCCCGGCCGAGGTCGAGGGCTTCCTGCGGGCCGGGCCGCCGCCGGTGTTCATCGGCTTCGGCAGCATGGCGGCAGGACAGGGCGAGCGGCTGAGCGCCCTGGCGCTGGAAGCCCTGGGGCGGGCGGGCGTCCGGGGAGTGGTGCAGGCCGGTTGGGCCGGGATCGCCGGGGAGGGCGACGACGTGCTGACGATCGGCGAACTGCCGCACGCCCGGCTGTTCCCGCGCATGGCGGCCGTCGTGCACCACGCGGGGGCGGGCACGGCAGCCGCGACGCTGCGCGCGGGTGTGCCGAGCGTCCCGGTCCCGGTGATGGCCGACCAGCCGTTCTGGGCCGGCCGGCTCACCCGGGCCGGCGCGGCGACGGCTCCGGTGCGGTTCGCCGACCTGACCGCAGCGCGGCTGGCGGTGGCCATCCGTCAGGCCGTCGAGGAGCAGCGGCTGCGGGAGCGGGCACAGGAGGCGGCTCGCGCGATGGCGAAGGAGGACGGCGCGGCCCGGGTCGCGGAGGCGGTGGCGGCCATGGGTCGGTAGTGGAGGAGGACGGCGAGCGCCACGCGGTTCCCGCGCCAGGGCTCGCTCCAGTGGGCCGAGCACCACGGTGCCGCACAGAGGTGCCGCACACCGGTGCCGCCGTCGGACGGCGGAGACGGGAGGTCAGGGGGTCCTCCCGCCACTGCCAGAGGTCCGCACATCGCGGCGAGTGCCGAGGCTCCCTCTTTCCCCGTCGTGAGACCGGCGTTCGTGGCCAGGCGCAGTCGGACGTTGCTCGCACCGTCGCAGGCACGCCAACGGTCGAAGAGGTGAGCCAAGTCTCCGTCCAGGCAGAGCGACGGCACGTTCCAAGGACCCCGGCGCTTTGTCCGCCCCGGCCGCCGCCACATCAACCACGTCCACCCACGGGCCTGTTCACTGGTGCGTACCCGGCCCAGGAAGCCGGAACGCGGAAGGTCCCGACAAGTACCACAGCCGTGGGACGACGGGCTGCTCACCGCGGTTCCACGGTGAGCAGCCCGTCACGAGGGCGCGTCCGCCGGCCCGGTCACCGCTCGGCCGGGACCCCCGGTGCGGAGGCGCCGGCCGGGGCCGCGAGCGAACCGAGGAGCTGCGCGACCGGGTCGGCGCTGCCCGAGGCGCTCAGCTCCTGCACCAGCTCGCAGTTCCTGGCGACCCTGCTGGAGACCCAGTCGCGCAGCCACTCGGACAGCTGCGGGAGCGGCAGGTCGGACGGGGCCAGCCCGGTGAGCACGCACCCGGTCGCCGCCGCCCCGCCGACGTTGACGACCACGTCCGGCAGGACGGTGTGGCCGGCCTCGCGCAGCAACCGGCGGGCCGGTGCGGTGCAGCTCAGGTTTCCGCCCTCGACCACCAGGCGGGCCCGGACCGCCGGCACCGCCTCCTCGTCGACCGCGGAGGCGGACGCCGCCAGCACCAGCACGTCGGCGTCGACGTGCAGCCACGCCCGCCCGGGCCCGTGGGCCGTGACCCGGGCGGGCAGCCGGCTCCGGTCGATCGTGCCGTCGCTGCTGGTGAGCGCGGCGAGTTCGGCGACGGGCAGTCCGCGCTGGTCCTCGACGGTGCCCCGGACGTCGGCCACCGCCACCACCAGGTGGCCGTGGGCGGCGAGGTGGCCGGCCACCGCGCGCCCGACGGTGCCGAAGCCCTGGATCGCGACGCGCTGAGGGGTCCGCGCACCGGAGGCCCGCAGGGCACCGAGCACCGCGACGGCCACGCCGAAGCCGGTGATGTCGGCCATGTGGTCCCACAGTTCGGCCCAGCCGACGGTGAGGCGGGTGGTGCCGGGGCGGCGGGTGACGTCGTACCCGGCGGCCTCGAAGGCCAGCCGCCGGTCGGCGTAGGTGGTGCCCTGGTCGCAGCCCAGGTACACCCCGCCGTGCAGCAGTGGGGCCGCGGCGCGGCCGAACCCCCGCATCACCGACTGCCGTTCGACGGCGGCATGCGGATCGGGGGCGATGCCGGCCTTGGCGCCGCCGATGGGCAGGCCGACCAGCGCCAGCTTGTGGGTCATCGCCCTGGCGAGCCCGGTCAGCTCCTGCTCGGTCACCGTCGGGGTCATCCTGGTGCCGCCCATGGCCAGGCCGTCGACCATGGAGTCGACGACGACCCAGCCGCGGGCCCGGCACTCCGGGAGGTTCAGGGTGGTGGAGAGCATGGGCCCGGTCGCCGGGCGCGCACCGTGCGGCGCGAGCGTCCGGCTCACCGCGCACCCTCCTCCGGGACGGACCGCAGGCGCAGGCTGCGGGGGCGCATGTCGGTCCACACGCGTTCGATGTGCGCGAGGCAGTCGTCCTTCGCGCCCCGTACGCCGGCTTCGTGCCAGCCCGCCGGCGTCTCGCGGTCGGCGGACCAGATCGAGTACTGCTCCTCGTCGTTGACGACGACCTTCCACTGCTCGGGTGCTTCGCTGGTCATGCCGTTACCTCCGGATGTCGGTGCTTGGGGGTCCGCCGGGCGGCGGAGGGGTGGAGCCGGTTCGTGGCCGGCGTCGGGGCGGGTGCCGCGACGGGTGGCGAGGCGGGCGTCGAGGCGGGCGTCGAGGCCGTCCAGCCAGGCCGGCAGGCTGGGGGTGCGCAGCAGGCCCGTCCCGATGAGCACACCGGCGAAGCCCTCCTCGACGAGACGGGCGGCATCGTCGGGGGAGCGGATGGCCCCGGCGCTCACCGGGCACCGGGTGCCGCTGCTCAGCACCGCGGGCAGGAGTGACGAGCTCCGTCCGAGGTCGCCCGCGCCGCGCTCGCGGTTGGCGATGTCCTTGTTGTTCACCGCGACCACGCACTCCTCGGCGCGTGGCACGCGGCTGATCTCCTCCTCGGTGGTGACCTCGACGAACGGCGTCAGGCCCAGGCGCAGGCCGAACTCGACCAGGTGGCCCAGGGTGGCGCGCGGCAGCAGCGCGGCGGTCAGCAGGACCGCGGACGCGCCGCTCTCGCGGGCCTGGTGCAGTTGGCTGCGGCGGGTGATGAAGTCCTTCTGCAGTACGGGCAGGTCCGTCGCTTCCATGACCTCGCGCAGCAGCTCCGGGGTGCCGCCGAACCACCGCCCGGTCACCACGGACAGGCAGGGGGCGCCGACGTCCCGGTAGTCGGCGACCAGCCGGGCGGCGGACCTGCCACCGAACAGGTCGTGCCCGGCGGAGTCCTGGCGCTTGAGCTCCATGATCACCGGTCGGCTGGCGTCCAGCAGCGCCTCGATGAACGCGGCCGTCATCCGGGCCCTCCGGCCGCCCCGGCGCCGTCCGGCACCCGCCAGCCGTGCCGCACGGTCGTGATCCGGTCGGTGCTCAGCCGTCCGTCGGGGTCCCTGGCCGCGGTGTCCACGTCGATGCCCAGGAACAGGGGGTGGTCCACCACCGCCCGGTAGTCCTCCCGGTTGTCGGCCGAGACGCCGCCGGCCAGCAGGAAGGGGCGTGAGAGGCGGTCGGCGATCCCGAGGACGGCCTCGCAGTCGGCGGGTTGCCCGGTACTGCCGATCCGGCCGTCCGCGGCCACCGCGTCCAGCAGGAAGAAGTCCGTTCCCGCCCGCTCGTAGGCCGCGATCAGGGACCGCTCCGCGCGGGTGTCCGTACCGAGGTGCAGCACCTTGACCACGGTGAGGTCCGTGGTGCTCTTCAGGGCGCGGACCAGTCCCGGCGGCTGGTAGCCGTGCAGTTGGACCCACGGCACCCGCCCCGCGGCCGTCGCCGCGCGAAGCGCCTCGGCGTCGTTGAGGAAGGTCACGAGGACCGGACGCAGTCGCGCCGTTCGGTGTACGGCGTCCGCGATCAGCGTGAGATGACGGAGCGTCAGTTCGGCACGGCCACCTGGAACGCCGTGCCACAGGCCGACGAGGTCGGCTCCGGCCCGGTCGAGCGATGCCACGTCCTCGGCCGAGGCGGCTCCGCAGATCTTGACCAGCATCAGGCGTCACAGCCCCAACATGGCGGCGACGCGGTTGCGTTGGATCTCCGACGTGCCCGAGTAGATCGGGCCGGCGACCGCGTCGCGCAGGTCCTTCTCCAGCCCGTACTCGGCCAGGTAGCCGCTGCCGCCGAAGATCTGCACGGCGGCCAGCGCGGAGGAGAGGTTGCTCTCGCTGGCGAGGAGCTTGCTGACGGCGATGTCCCTCGTGACGTTCTCGCCCGCCGTCAGCCGGACCGCCGTGTCGTAGAGCCACTTCCGCGCGGTGTCCAGGCCGATGCTCATCTCCACGAGCTTGTGGGAGATCGACTGGTACGAGCCGATCGGACTGCCGAACTGGACGCGTCCCTTGGCGTACTCGACGCAGCGGTCGAGCCGGTACCGCATCTGTCCGGTGCTGATGACGAAGGAGCAGAGGATCTCCCACTTCATCACGTGGTCCAGGACCAGGAAACCGGATCCGATCCGGCCGATCACGGCGGACGCGGGGATCCTGCAGTCGTCGAAGTGCAGTTCGCTCAGCGGCGCGGTCCGCAGCCCCATGGTGGCGACGGGTGGCCCGATGACGAGGCCCGGGGTGTCCCGCTCCACGACGAAGGCGGTGATGCTGAGCGGGCCGCTGCTCGGGTGGGTGCGCGCGTACACCACGAACACGTCGGCCACCGGGCCGTTGGTGATGAAGGACTTGCCGCCCCGCAGGACGAAGCCGTCGCCCTCGCGGGTGGCCGTGGTCCTCATCGCGAGCGCGTCGGAGCCGCTCTCGGTCTCGCTGATCGCGTGCGCCCCGATCGTCTCTCCCGAGCAGATCCCCGGCAGGTGGCGCGCCTTGAGCTCCGGCGAGCCGAACCGTTGCAGTGGGACTCCGACGCCGACCAGGTGGGTGGCGACCGAGAAGTTCAGTCCGCCGTCACGGCACCCGGTGCCGAGTCGTTCGAGCACGTGCATGGTGGTGAGCAGGTCCTGGCCCAGCCCGCCCCACTGCTCGTCGAACGGCAGGCCGAGGATTCCGGACCTCTGGATCAGCTTCCACTTGTCCCACGGGAAGGCTCCTTCGGCGTCCCCTTCGAGGTGGCCGGAGCTGAGCTCCTCGCACCACTGGGCGATCCCCTCGCCCAGGGCGATCTGGTCGGCGTTCCACCTGATCATCTGTCAGTCCTGTCAGTATTCGGAGAAGTCGGCCGAGTCCAGGTCGTGGCGTTCGTCGCCGCGCAACGCGGGCGAGAACACGCACACCAGCCGGAGGTCCTCGTCCGGGCTCGCGATCAGGAAGTGGGCGTCGTTCCGGTCGAGGGCGTACAGGGTGCCCGGTTCGAGCGGGTGGGACGTGCCGTCGGTGTCCACGACCTCGCCCTTTCCCTCGATGCAGTAGCACGCCTCCAGGTGATGGCGGTACTCCAGCCGCGACTTGGTGCCGGCGCGGACGGTGGTGTCCGTCATCGTGTAGCCCAGGCCGTCGGATTCGAGAAGGAACCTGCGGCTGAGCCCGTTGCCCCAGTCCACGGTCTTCACCTCGGCAAGGTGTCGGACGATCATCGGGTGTGCCTCCTAGCGGCTTGTCGGATACGGCGAGACGTTCTGAACGAAGGTGTGGAACTCCTCGACCACGTCGGCCCCTTCGGCGAGGGCGTGCTCGATTCGGGCGACCCCGGCGCTGCCCACGACCGCGGCGTCGGCGCCGAGGCCGTGCAGCAGGTCGATGTCCGCCCTGGAGCGGACGCCGAACCCGACGGCGATCGGTACGACGGTCCTCGTCCGCAGTGCGGTCAGCGCGGCGGCCAGCTCCTGGTGGTCGGCCGTGAGCCCGCCGCCGCTGCGGCCGTAGTGGGCCACCAGGTACAGGTACGCGGTGGCGCACTCGGCGGCGGCGGCCTTCACCTCGGGCGCCGACGCGGCGTAGCAGGTGGCGACCAGGGGCAGCCCCGCCTCCCGCACCGCTTCGAGGCAGTCGGCCCGTAGCCGCGGCGGCAGGCCGTGCACCAGCAGCCCGTGGACGCCGGCGTCGGCGACCCGCCGGACGAAGCCCGGCACGGTCAGGTCCCTGACCGTGTGGCTCCAGTCGGCCAGCAGTGCCACCCGCAGGTGGCGCAGCCGGGGCAGGACCCCGCCGAGGAAGTCGAGCACCTCGTCGAGTCCGACGCCGTCGGCCAGGGCCCGCTGTGCCGACCGGCGGATGACGGGCCCGTCGGTGACCGAGTCCGGAAAGGGCACCGCCAGCTCCAGGCAGTCCACCTGGCAGTCGTCGAGCATCCGCATGACGTCGGCCAGGACGGGCAGCGGTGGATCCCCGGCGTTGAGGAACACCGCCAGGCCGGGCCGGTCCGGTGGCCGGCGGGCGAAGAACCCGCTCACCGCGCACGCGCCGGTCGGGCGCGGAGGCGGTCGACGAGGTCGCGGGCGGCGCCGCCGCGGAGGGCGTCGTCGGCCGCCTGGATCGCCTCCGGCCACCCGTCGATCAGCCCGCTCGCGACGGCCAGTGCGGCGGCGTTCAGACAGACGGTCCGCGTGGCGAGCGCCTTGCCCGCTCCGGAGAGCACGCCGAGGAAGTGGTCGACCACGTCCTCCCCTTCTGCGGCCGGCCGTAGGTCGGCGATCGTGCCGGTCGCGGTCGCGGTCGCGGTTCTGGGGCCGGAGCCGGCAGCCTCGGCCGGCAGCCGGATCGCGTCGGTGCCGTCATTGGTGAGGACGAGGTTGTCGACGGAGCCGACGAGCTCGTCGATTCCCAGCTCGTTGGAGCACAGCCAGATCCTCCGGTCGGCGACGGTGGCGGCGACCTGGCCCAGCGCCGGCAGCATCGAACGGTCCGAGACGCCGACGAGCTGGGCGGAGACCGGCACCGCGGCCAGGAAGGGGCCGACGGAGTTGATGAACCCGCCGATCATCCGCAGGTCCATCGGCACGATGCTCCGGGCCAGCAGCGCCACCTCCCGCGGGTAGACGAAGTTCCCCGGGAAGGCGATGCCGAATCGTTCCAGCTGGGCCTCGGTCCGCTCGTACGAGGCGGTCCTTCCGACGCCGAGACGGTCGAGCAGGTCATGGGAGCCGCAGGTGCTCGTGTAGGCGCGGGATCCCGTCTTGACGACGCGGACGCCCATGGCGGCGGCGAGGAAGGCCGCCGCGGTGGAGATGTTGAACGTGGCCGGCCCGCCTCCGGTGCCGACGATGTTGGCCGTGCCGTCCAGCCGCGCGGTGACGGCCGGCCGTCGTTCGTCCAGCGAGCGGAGCATCGCGACCAGCGTGTCCTGGTCGGGCATCCGGGTGGACAGCGAGGACAGCAGTGCCACCGACTCGCCGGGCCGGAGGGCGCCGTCACGCAGCTGGTCCCAGAAGGACCCCCACAGCTCCTGGTCGACGGCGCGGTCCCGGCGGATCAGCGCTCGCAGCACCTTGTGCATGACTAGGGGGCGTCCGTCCGGTGCGGCTGGGCCTGGTCGATGAACCTGCTGATCGAGCCGACGGAGCGGAAGCTGTCCGGGTCGAGGTCGAACTCCTCGACGCGCACGTCGAAGCGGTCCTCCAGCCAGGCGATCGTCTTGAGCAGACCGAGGCTGTCGATGACCCCGCCGTCCACGAGGTCGTAGTCGGAGTCCAGCTCGTTCGCGCCGACGTCGGGCAGGAACTCCTCGATGATGAACTGGGTGACTACCGCGGCGTGGTTCACGGGGCCGTTCCTTCGGTGGGCTGGGACGGGGAGCAGACGCGCTCGACGGGCGCGCGGTCGATCTTTCCGGTGGACGTCCTGGGCAGCGGGTCGTCCACGATCTGCAGGGTCGAGGGGACGGCGGTGAGCGGGAGGCGTTGTGCGCAGTGCCGGCGCAGCGCCAGCGAGTTCAGCCGGCTGTCCGGGGCGCGGCGGACCACGCTCCGCAGCAGGCGGCCGGCCACCGGGTCGGGTACGGCCACCACGGCCGCCTCGACGACCTCGGGATGGTCGAGCAGCACCTGTTCGACCTCGTGGGTGTTGACCCGGGTGCCGCGGACCTTGACCTGGTGGTCGTTCCGGCCTTCCAGGGTGATGCGGCCGTCCCGGTCCCGCCGGACGAGGTCGCCGCTGCGGAAGTAGCGCCGCGTCTCCCCGTCGTGGTGGTGGGTCGCGAACCTGTCCGCGTCCTGGGCCCGGTCCAGGTAGCCGTCGGTCTGAAAGGGCGTCGCGACGTGGAGTTCGCCGGTGCCCGGCCCGGTCACGATCCCGCCGTCGGCGCCGACGATCACCGCGTGGACGCCGGGCAGCGGACGTCCGATCGGCACCGGGCCGTCCGCCGGCTCGGTGCCGTCGACCTCGTGCAGGAAGCTGTCGTTGGTCTCGGTGCAGCCGTAGACGTTGTGGAGCCGCGCGCCGGGGAACAGGCGCGGAAGCTCGGCCAGGCAGCGGGCGGGCAGGCTGTCGCCGGTGAAGACGACGTGCTCGACGGTGTCGAGCCGCCGGCCGTTCTCCGCGGTCGCGCCGACCAGCAGTTGGTAGAACATCGGTACCGCCTGGACGAGTTGGACCGCGTGGCGGTCCACGAGGTCCAGCAGGTGGCCCGGGTGGGTGGCCCGGGCCGGATCGACCAGGACGACGCGACCGCCGTACTTGAGCGTGGTCCAGACGTCCAGCAGGCACAGGTCGAAGGTGAGCGGGGCGTAGTTGAGGACCGTCGTCCCACGACGGATGCCGAACCGCTCGCCGGCCCAGGTGGTGAAGCGGTCCACCGCCCCCGTGCTCAGTGGCACGATCTTCGGCCGCCCGGTGGAACCGGAGGTGGTGAACATGAAGGAGACGTCGCCGGGATCCGTGGCGCGCGGCGCCATCGGCTCCGCCCGCCGGTCGGGGGCCTCCGGCCCGGGGCCGGGAGCCCGGGGGCCCTCCGGCGACAGGACGTGCCGGATTCCGGCCCGCTCGGCCGACGCGTGGGAGGCTCTCCCCTCCGGCGTGGGCGCCGGCAGCAGCAGGAAGCGCCGCCCTTCCAGCAGGCAGGCGAGCACCAGGGCGATCGTCGAGGGCGACTTGGCGGCCGGGATGCCGATCGGCTCGTCCTCGTCCGGGGCGAGCCGGGCGATCCGCAGGCGCTCCCGCTCGGCCAGCCGGTGGAGTTCACGGTAGGTCGTCTCTTCCCCGTGCCATACCAGGGCCGGATCGCCGGGGTGGTCGACGGCGTGCGAGACGAATGAACCCACCAGGTTCTGCTGCTGCGTCATGACTTCTCCGAGTTCACGCAACAGGGTGGGCTCCATAGACAACGGATGAGTTCATGCAACGGGTTCACCGATCTCATTCGGGACAATGGAGGGCCGACACGAAAGGGGGCCCATCCGGCCGCCTTCCCGGCGAAAGAAGAATTATCACGTGGTGCCCGTCCACGGAAGTGGGGTGCTCGATCGGCATCATGACGGCACGTCAGAGCGGGTCCCGCGGCCGGCCGCGCAGATGCTAGCCGTCGAGCGTGTTCAATCCGCATAAGGATTACCGTGGTCTGGCGTAAAGATTGTCCTGACGCCTTCGACCCTCTTCTCCGTCTTGCGGAGTGAGACGGGAGCTGCCTAGTATCCGCCGTACTGTTCGCGAATCAGCGAATCGGCGAGGGGATTTCCGGGACGCTTATGCGGTCCCGATCGCCGTGAAAGGTGGATCCGTCATGCCTGGCTCCGATCGGAGCGCGTACGCTCCGACCCCACTGTCCTTCGCCCAGCAACGGCTGTGGTTCCTCGACCGGCTGCGGCCGGGCCGGCCGGACCACAACGTCCCGACCGCGGTCCGCCTGCGTGGCCGGCTGGACCAGGAGGCGCTCGTCCGGGCGCTGACCGAAGTCGTGCGGCGCCACGAGGTGTTGCGCGGCAGGATCGTCGACTCCGAGGACGGCCCGTGCCACGTCACGGAGCCGGTCGAGACCTTCGTGCCGACGATCACCGATCTGACGCACACCCCGGCGGAGCAGGCCTGGCAGCGGGCCCGGGAGCTGGTGGCCGCCGATCTGGCGACCCCCTTCGACCTCGGGACCGCCCCGATGCTGCGGGCCCGACTGATCCACATCGCGACCGACGAACACCTGCTGGTTCTGGTGATCCACCACATCGCCTGTGACGGCTGGTCGCTGCCGGTGCTGTGGCAGGAGTTCTCCGCCGGGTACGGCGCCGCCGCCGACGGTCGGCCGATCGCCCTGCCGGACCTGCCCGTCCAGTACGCCGACTTCGCGGCCTGGCAGCGGAGCCACCAGGCCGGAACGACATTACAAGGCCAACTCGCTTACTGGCGCGAGCACTTGTCCGACCTGACCCCGTCGGCTCTCCCGACGGACCGGACGCGCCCCGCGGTGTGGTCGGGTCGGGGCGACCAGGTCGAGATCGAGATCCCCACGGAACTCGCCGACCGGGTCCGCGCCCTGGGGCGCGCCCACGAGGTGACGCCGTTCATGACGCTGCTGGCCGCCTTCCAGGTCCTGCTCGCGCGCTGCACGGGACGGGCCGACGTGACGGTGGGCACCCCGATCTCCGGGCGGACCCGGATCGAGGTGGAGCCGCTGGTCGGCTTCTTCGTCAACACGCTCGTCCTGCGCACCGACCTGTCGGGCGACCCCGGCTTCACCGACGTGCTCGCCCGGGTGCGGCGGTGCGCGGTGGAGGCCTACGCCCACCAGGACGTCCCCTTCGAGCAGCTGGTGCAGGAGCTGCGGCCCGAACGCGATCTCGGCCAACACCCGCTGTTCACCGTCATGTTCCAGCTGGAGGATCCGCCCCCGCTCCCGTCCGGCCTTCCCGGCATGGAAGTGAGTGTCCATCAGATACCGAACGAGGTGGCGAAGTTCGACATCGAGGTCTCCCTGACGGACCTCGGCGATCGCCTCACCGGCGTCATCCGCTACGCCGCCGACCTCTTCGAGCGTGACACGGTGCGGCGGCTCGCCGAGGGCTTCACGGCGCTGCTCGGCCATCTCGTCGGCGCTCCCGAACGGCCGATATCGGCCTGGGAGACCCCTCCCGGCCTCCGTGTGAGCCCCGCCGCTCCCGCCTCTCCGGCTGCTCCCACCGTGCACCCCGCGGCCCCGCGGCCCGATGCCGACCAGGCCGGCGCTCCCGCCGCCGAGACCGAGACCGAACTCCTCGTGCTGGAGACCTGGGCCGAGGTGCTCGGAGTCACCCCGGACGGCGTGCACAGCGACTTCTTCGAGCTGGGCGGCCACTCGCTCCTCGCCTCGAAGGTCATGTCCCGACTCGGCCGGGCACTCGACCTCGAACTGCCGGTCGTCCTGCTCTTCTACCACCCGACCGTCGCCGAACTCGCCGACGGCATCGACGCGGCGCTGCTGGCGGACCTCGGCGCCGCCGAGGCGGAACCGCTTCCTGTCGGAAAGGCCCGTCACCCGTGAAGGCACAGCACAGTCGCCCCGAGCCCGGCCGGCCGACCGGTTCCACGCAGACCGGTACGCGGGCCCTGCTCGATCAACGCGTCCGCGCGGCCCGGAACAGGGCCGCCGAGGGCGAGCCGGAGGCCGCGGTCCCACCCCGCCCGGAGGGTGAGCGGGTGACGTCGTTCACCCAGGAACGCATGTGGCTGATCGAGCGGCTGTCCGACGGCCCGGCGATGTACAACGTCCACGAGGTCTTCCGGCTGCGCGGCCCGCTGGACGTGGCCGCCCTCGGCCACAGCCTCACCGAGCTGGTACGGCGCCACGAAGTGCTGCGGACCGCCTTCCCCGAGGTGGACGGGCGCCCCGTTCCCTCGGTCGAGCCGGCCCGGCCGATCGACCTGCCCGTCACGGACCTCCGGGCCGAGCCCGCGGAACGCCGGACGCGGCTGGCCCTCGACCTCGTCCACTCCGAGATCCTGCGCCCGTTCGACCTGGCAGCAGCCCCGCTGCTGCGCGCGTCGCTGCTGCGGGTTGACGAGGACGAACACGTCCTGGTGGTGGTCGTCCACCACATCGCGGTCGACGGCTGGTCGATGCCGCTGCTGTGGGACGACCTGTCGGCGATGTACCGGAGCCGGCTGGAAGGCCGCGAGCACGGGCTGCCGCCCGCGCGGATCCAGTACGCGGACTTCGCCCACTGGCAGCGGGCCTGGCTCTCCGGCGAACGCCTGCAGCGCCAACTCGACTACTGGAGCGCACAGTTGTCGGGGCTTTCGCCGCTGGACCTGCCCACCGACCGGCCGCGCGGACCGGTCCGCGCGGGCCGGGGCGAGCGGATCACCTTCACGGTGCCCGAGGAACTGGCCGAGCGGTTGCGGCTGCTGGGCCGGCGGCACGGTGCGACGATGTTCATGACGCTGCTCGCCGGGTTCCAGGCCCTGCTCGCCCGCTACAGCGGGCAGTCCGACGTGGCGGTCGGCACGCCGGTCGCAGGCCGCACCCGTCCGGAACTCGACCCGCTGGTGGGCTCGTTCATCAACACCGTGGTCCTCCGCACCGACCTCGCGGACGACCCGGGCTTCGCCGAACTGCTCGACCGGGTCCGCCGGACCGCCCTGGACGCCTACGCGCACCAGGACGTGCCGTTCGAGCGGCTGGTGCAGGAGCTGCGGCCGGCCCGCGGCCTCGACCGCAACCCGCTGTTCCAGGTGATGGTCGCCGGCCTGTCCGACCCGACCGCCTCCCTCCGCCTGCTGGGGACGGAGGTGGAACAGATGGAGGTCGACAACGGCACGGCCAAGGTCGACCTCAGCCTGGTGATAGCCGACCGGCCGAGCGGCACGGCCGGGGCTGCCGGCACGACCGGGACCGTGGCCTTCGACACCGGTCTGTTCGACCGCGCGAGCGTCGAGCGCCTGGTCGGCCACTACCTCCGGCTGCTGGACGCCGCGGCCGGCGACCCCGACCGTCCCGTCTCGCGCCTGGACCTGCTCACCGAGGCCGAGCGCGAGGTGCTGCTGGTGACCGCCAACGCCACCGACGAACCCTTCCCCACCGACGTCTGCGTGCACGAGCTGGTCGAGGAGCAGGCCCGGCTGACCCCCGACGCGGTGGCGGTCCGCTGCGGAACCGAGCGGCTGACCTACCGGGAACTCGACCGACGGGCCAACCGGCTGGCCCGACACCTGCGAGCCAGGGGGGCACGGCCGGAACGCCTGGTCGGCGTCTGCCTGCCGCGCTCGGCGGACCTGGTCGTGGCCCTGCTGGCCGTCCTCAAGTCGGGCGCCGCCTACCTGCCGCTGGACCCGGACCTCCCGGCCCAGCGCATGTCGTTCATGCTCGCCGACGCCGACGTGCCGCTGCTGCTCACCCAGCGCTCCCTGGCCGACCGGCTGCCGCGACACGGTGCCGAGACGGTGTGGCTGGACGCCGACGCCCCGCTCGTCGCGGCCCTGCCCGAGGACGGGCTGCCGCCGCTCGCGACGCCCGCCAACCTGGCGTACTCGATCTACACCTCCGGTTCGACCGGCCGTCCCAAGGCCGTGCTGGTCCCGCACGAGGGCGTGGTCAACTACCTGGTGGTCCGAGGCCGGCAGCTGGACCTCGGCGGGGCCGACGTCGTCGCCTCGGTGGCCTCGATCTCCTTCGACGTCATCGTCCCCCAGGTGCTCATGCCGCTGGCCTGGGGCGCCGGCGTGGTGATCGCCCCGTCGGAGGTCGCGGTCGACGGCCCGCGCCTGACGGAGATGATGCGCGAGTTCGGCGTCACCACGCTCATGGCCACCCCGGCCACCTGGCTCCTGCTGCTGGACGGCGGCTGGCAGGGCGGCCGGTTCCAGGCGATCTGCGTGGGCGAACCGCTCCAGCCCGCCCTGGCCCGGCGGCTCCTCGACCGGGTCTCCACGCTGTGGAACGGCTACGGCCCCACCGAGGCGTCCGTCGGCTGTGTCACCCGGCGGGTGGACGCCGACCGGGACCTGGCCCGGCCGGGAGGGTCCGTTCCGATCGGCCGGCCGCTCGGCAACCTCCGGATCTACCTGCTGGACCCGGCCGGCGCCCCGGTGCCCGTCGGCGTCCCGGGGGAGATCCACATCGGTGGGGTCGGCGTCACCCGCGGGTACGCCAACCGGCCGGGGCTGACCGCCGAGCGCTTCGTGCCCGACCCGTTCGGCGCGGCCGGCGGCCGGCTGTACCGGACCGGCGACCTGGCCCGGTACCTGCCGGACGGCAGCCTGGTCTTCCTCGGCCGCACCGACGAGCAGGTGAAGATCCGGGGGTACCGCATCGAGCTGGGCGAGATCGAGGCCGCGCTGTGCGCGCAGCCGGGTATCGCCAGGGCCGCGGTGACGGTGCGGGGCGGCGGGACGGACGCCGAACTGGCCGGCTACCTGGTGTGGCAGGACCGGCCCGGTGACCTGGCGGCCGTGCGGCGCTCCCTGCGCGAGACCCTGCCCGGGTACATGGTGCCCACGACGCTGACCGCGCTCGACCGGATCCCGTTGACCACGAACGGCAAGGTGGACCGCGCGGCCCTGCCCGCGCCCGCCCGCCACGGCCACGAGGCCGGTGCGCTCCCGCCGCGGGACCTGCCGGAACTCCTGATGACCAGGATCTGGGAGCGCGTGCTGGGCACCCCGCGGGTCGGCGTCCGGGACGACTTCTTCGCACTGGGCGGCCACTCCCTCAGGGCGGTCGAGCTCGTGGAGGCGATCCGGCGGGAGTGGGAGGTCACCGTGCCGCTGAACACGGTGTTCCGTCACCCCACCGTCGAGGGGCTGTGCGCGGAACTGCCCAACGCGTCGCGGGCCCTGCGCCGGCTGGTCGTTCCGCTGGCCGAAGGGGACCGCCGCCGGGCGCCGCTGATCCTGGTGCACCCGCAGGGCGGGGACGTGTGCTCCTTCCTGCACCTGGCCGGACAGCTGACCGGGCACCTCACCGAATCCTCTGTGGGCGCCCGGCCCGTCCACGGCCTGGAGGCCGTCGGCTACAACACCGACGAGCCGCCCCTGGCCACCGTCGAGGAGCAGGCGCAGCGCTACCTGCGGGAGCTGCGGTCCGTCCTGCCCGACGGTCCGTACCTGCTGGCCGGCTGGTCCTTCGGCGGGCTGGTCGCCTTCGAAATGGCCCGTCTGCTGGAGGAGCAGGGGAACCCCCCGGGATTCCTCGGGATCATCGACGTCGGAGCGCCCGCGTCCACCGGTGGAGCCGCCGACGGGTCGGGCGGGGACCTCCACGAGCTCGACGAGCAGGAGGCCCTCTCCCTGCTGCTCCACGACGCGCACGCCCGTGAGCGGCTTCCCGAGCGGGGGCGAAGCGAACAACTGCGGCGCATGGCACGGGTGTTCACCGTCAACGGGGCCGCCGCCCGGCGCTACCGGTCGACGGCACGGGTGAGGACGCCGATCCACCTGTTCACGAGCGCCGAGACCCACCCCGAACTCGGCGGCCCGGTCGTGGTCCCCGCCCGGTGGCAGGGCCGCACCCGGGGGGCGTTGAGCGTGGTCGAGGTCCCCGGCAACCATCACGACATGCTGTCGCCGCCGCACGTCGCAGCCTTCGCCGACGCGCTGTCGGCCATCCTGGAGGAGCTCGGATGAGCGACGGACACGAGTTGCCGCTGTCGTCGGCACAGTCCGGCATCTGGTTTGCCCACCACCTGCGCCCCGGCAGCCCCGCCTACAACACCGGTGAGTACGTGGACATCCCCGGGCCGATCGACCCGGAGCTGTTCGAGACGGCCGTGCGGCGGGTGGTGGACGAGACCGAGTCCCTGCGCGTCCGCCTCACCGACGGTGCCGAGGGCCCCCGGCAGGTCGTCACCGCGTCGCCCGACTGGTCGATGCACCACGTCGACCTCACGTCGACACCGGATCCGCTGCGGGCGGCCGAGCGCTGGATGCGGGCAGACCTGTCCACACCGGTCGGACTCACCCGGGACCCGCTGTTCCGCCAGGCCCTGTTCACCATCGCGCCGAACCGCTTCCTCTGGTACCAGCGCGTCCACCACATCGTGGTCGACGGCTTCAGCATGTCGCTCATCGCGCGCCGCGTCGCCAAGACCTACACCGGACTGGTCCAGGGCAGGGCCGGCGCAGGACCGGCCTTCGGGCCGCTGAGCCTGCTGCTGGAGCACGACGCCGCCTACCACGCGTCCGAACAGCCCGGACAGGACCGGGAGTTCTGGGCGGACCGGCTCGCCGGAAGGCCGGATCCCGTCAGCCTCGCCAGCCGCTCGGCGCCCGCCTCGGACGGCTTCCTGCGCCGTACCGGCAGCCTCGGCGCGCCCACCCTGGCCGCGCTGCGGCGGGCCGCGCGACCCGCCGGGGCGAGCTGGCCCACCGCCTTCACCGCGACGGTCGCCGCGTACCTCCACCGCCTCAGCGGCGAACGGGACATCGTGCTCAGCATGCCGGTGACCGGGCGCACCGGCTCCGCCGCGCCGGCCGTGCCCGGCATGGTGGCGAACGTGGTGCCGCTGCGGCTGCGCGTCCACCCCGAACAGGGTCTGTCCGCACTCGTGCGACAGGTGGCCGAGGAGGTCGCAGCCCTGCGCCGGCACCAGCGCCACCGCAGCGAGGACCTGCGCAGGGAGCTGGATCCGGCCAGGTCGGAGCGGGTCCTGTTCGGGCCCGTCGTCAACATCATGTCCTTCTACTACCACCTGGACTTCGCGGGCGTCCGGGCCACCGTGCACAACCTGTCCAACGGGCCGGTCGAGGACCTCTCCTTCTCCGTCTACGACCGCTCCGACGGCACCGAGCCCCGGCTCGACGTCGACGCGAACCCCGCGCTCTACTCCGAGGCCGAACTCGCCGCCCACCAGCAGCGGTTCCTCCGCTTCCTGGACGCGGTGGCCGCCGCCGACCCGGACCGGCCGATCGGCCGGCCCGACCTCCTCACCCCCGAGGAACGGCACCGGACCGTCGAGGCCGCCAACCGCACCACGCGGCCGCTGCCGCACCCGACGGTGCCGCGGGCCTTCGCGGCCGAGGTCGCGCGCACGCCCGACGCGCCCGCCGTGGTGTGCGGGGAAACCACCCTGTCCTACACGGAGTTGAACGCCCGGGCCAACCGGCTGGCCCACCGGCTCATCGCCCTCGGCGTCCGCTGCGACAGCACGGTGGCCGTGCTCATGGAACGCTCCGTCGACGTGGTGGTGTCGGTCCTGGCGATCAGCAAGGCCGGCGGTGCCTACGTGCCACTGGACACCCGGGCCCCGACGGCCCGCCTGCGCCGCGTCCTGGAGGACACCGGGGCGGCGGTGCTGCTCACCCACCAGGCGACCCGGGACCACGCGCCGTCCCTCGGCACACCGGGTGTCGTCGTCGACGCCGACCCCGGCCTCGCCGACCAGCCGGCCACCGACCCCGTCGTACCGCTGCGCCCGGACCACCTGGCCTGCGTCCTGTACACCTCGGGGTCCACGGGCACGCCGAAGGGGGTGGCCCTGAGCCACCGCAACGTCATCAGCCTGACCGCGCAGCGCTGTTGGCGTGAGGAGGACGGCCCGCGGGTCCTCGCGCACTCCCCGCACGCCTTCGACGCGTCCACCTTCGAGTGGTGGGTGCCGCTGCTCAACGGCGGCCGGGTGGTCGTGGCCCCGCCCGGCGAGCTGGCGCTCGCGGACCTCCACCGGCTCATCGTCGACCACCGGGTCGGCGCGCTCTGGTTGACGGCCGGGCTGTTCCGGGTGTTCGCCGAGGAGTCCCCCGGCACGCTGGCCGGGGTCGGCCAGGTGTGGACCGGCGGCGACATCGTGCCGGCCGACGCGGTACGGCGCGTCCTGGCCCGGTGCCCGGACTCCGTGGTGGTCGCCGGGTACGGCCCGACCGAGGCCACCACGTTCACCACGCGTCGGGTGCTCCGCCCCGGCGAGGCCGTGCCCGACGTCGTCCCCCTCGGCCGGCCGGTGGACAACCGGCGGGTGTACGTCCTGGACGAGGCGCTGTCGCCGGTGCCGCCGGGAGTGGCCGGCGTGCTGTACGTCGCCGGTGCGGGCGTGGCACGCGGGTACCTGAACGACCCCCGTCGGACGGCCTCCCAGTTCGTGCCGTGCCCGTTCGGCGAACCGGGGGAGCGGATGTACCGCACGGGCGACGTGGTCCGCTGGAACGCCGAGGGGGAGCTGGAGTTCCTCGGCCGCGCGGACGAGCAGGTCAAACTCCACGGCTTCCGCATCGAGCTGGGCGAGATCGAGGCGGTCCTGGCCGGGCACCCCGCCGTCGCCCAGGCGACCGTGGTCGCCGGCCAGGGCGCCTCGCCCGGCAGGCGTCTGATCGGCTACGTCGTCCCGGCCGGGGCCCCGGGGCTCGACCCGGCCTCGGTGCGGGAGCACGCCGCCGCGGCGCTGCCGGACTACATGGTGCCCTCGGCGATCGTCACGCTCGACGCCTTTCCCCTGACGCCCAGAGGGAAGATCGACCGGGCCGCGCTGCCCGTCCCGGACCCCGCACCGGCACCGTCCGGGCCCGGCCCGCGCACCCCGGCGGAGCGGACGATGTGTGCGCTGTTCGCCGAGGTGCTCGGCCGGCCCGAGGTGGGCGTCGACGACGGCTTCTTCGCGCTGGGCGGCAACTCCCTGCTCGCGACCCGGCTGGTCAACCGGGTGCGGGTGCGGTTCGGCCGTGACGTCACCCTCGGCGCCCTGTTCGAGGCACCCACGCCGGCGCGCCTGGTCGAAGCGCTCAAGGAAGCCCCGGACGCCGCGGCCGTACCGGTTCTCGCACCACGTACACGACTCTGAGCCACTGACGGCGATCACAGGAAGCACCTTCGGCATGGTCCACACCCTTTCCCAACCCGACGAAACCCCGGCACCACCCGCGACACCGGAAGTCCCGACGGCCCCGGCACCGGGGGTGTCCCAGGTCCGCCGGTACTACCGGCTCGTCGACGCCGGCGACGTGCCCGCACTGGTCGCCCTGTTCACCCCGGACGCCCGCTACCACCGCCCCGGATACCCGCTCATGGTCGGGCACGCCGCACTGGAACGCTTCTACCGCGACCAGCGGGTGATCCGCTCCGGTGTGCACACCCTGGCCACCGTGGTCACGACCGACGACGAGGTGGCGGTGCACGGCCTGTTCCGCGGCGTGCTGCACGACGGCGGCGAGGTCGAGCTGCGGTTCGCGGACTTCTTCCGGATGACGCCGCAGGGCCGCATCGCCGCGCGGGACACCTTCTTCCACGTGCCGGCGGTCTGAGGCGCGGCCACAGCGGCACCGGCGGCCACGGCGGCGACCGCCCTCGCGGTCGCGTGTTCAACCCCGACGGGGACACTTCAGCACAGGAAAGCGGGAAGCAGTTGACCAAGACGGTCCTCACCTCCGAGATCCCGGCGTTCGTCGGCACCGGACGGCCACCGTTCGAAGCCCGGGCGATCCACGAGCTGGTCGCCGAACAGGCGGAGCGGGCCCCGCACGCGCCCGCCGTCACCTGCGACGGACGGACCCTGACCTACCAGCAGCTCAACGACCGCGCCAACCGGCTCGCCGGGCGACTGCGGGCGGCCGGACTGGCGCAGGAGGACGTCGTCGGCGTGCTGGTGCCCCGGTCGCCGGAGCTGATCGTGGCCCTGCTCGCCGTCCTCATCGCGGGCGGGGCCTACCTCGGGCTCGAACCGGACGACCCGGCCGGCCGCCACGCGCTGCTGCTCGAGGACGCCGGCGCGGGCATGGTGATCACCGAGGAGGCCCGGCGGGGGCGGCTGCCCGGCACCGTCGTCACAGTGACGGAGGCAGGCCCGGCGCAGGAGCCGGCCACCGGGCCGGCGGCACCGGTCCGCCCCGGCGACCCGGACCGGCTCGCCTACGTCAGCTACACCTCCGGCTCCACCGGCGAGCCCAAGGGCGTCGGCGTGCCCCACCGGGCGATCGACCGGCTCGTCCGGGGCGCGGACTGGGTGGACGTCCGGGCCGAGGACGTCTTCTTCCACCTCGCGCCGGTCGCGTTCGACGCGTCCACGTTCGAGATCTGGGCCCCCCTGGTCAACGGCTGCCGACTGGTCCTCTTCCCTCCGGTCGCCATCACGCTGGAGCACGTGGCGCGCGTCATCCGGGCCGAGCGCGTGACGGTCCTGCTGCTGACCACCGGGCTCCTCCACCAGATGGTGAGCTCCCACCCGGAGGCGTTCACCGACGTGCGGCACGTCCTCACCGGGGGCGACGTGGCCTCGCCGGGCCACGTCCAGCACCTGCTGGCCCGCCACCCGGAGCTGCTCTTCACCAACGGCTACGGACCGACCGAGAACACCACGTACACGACCTGCTGGACCAGCGGCACCCTCCCGGAGCTGCGGAGCGTGCCGATCGGCCGCCCGATCAGCGGCACCAGGGTCGCCGTGCTCGACGACGGGCTCAGGCCGGTGCCCGTCGGCGAGTGCGGGGAGCTGTACGTGGCCGGGGCGGGCCTGGCCCGCGGCTACCTGGGCCGCCCGGCCGCGACCGCCGAACGGTTTCTGCCCGATCCGTTCGGCACCGAGCCGGGGGCCCGGATGTACCGGACCGGCGACCTCGTGCGCTGGCTGCCGGACGGCACGCTGGAGTTCGTCGGACGCGCGGACGACCAGGTCAAGGTCCAGGGCTACCGCGCCGAACCGCGCGCCGTCGAGGTCGAGTTGGAACGGCTCCCCGGCGTGCGGCACGCGGTCGTGCTGCCGCAGCCCGATCCGGCGGGCGGCACCCGGCTGCTGGCCTACGTCGTGCCCGCGGAATCCGGACCGGAGAGCAACGCCGACCTCGGCCGGCGGCTGCGCCACGAACTACGGGACAGGCTGCCGGACTACCTGATCCCCTGGGCGATCCTCGTCCGTCCCGAGCTGCCGGTGAACCGCAACGGCAAGATCGACCGCCGGGCCCTGCCCACCGCCACCCGGGTACCGCGCAACGTGCCCAACGAGTTCGTCCCGCCCCTCACCGAGGTGCAGACGCGACTGGCCGACCTGTGGGGCGACGTCCTCGGCATCGAACCGGTCGGTGTCGACGACGACTTCTTCGACCTCGGCGGACACTCCCTGCTGGCCACCGACCTCCTGGTCGCCACCCAGCGCGAGTTCGACGTGGACCTCCCCGCGCAGACCCTGTACATGTCGCCGACCGTCGCCGAGCTGGCGACGGCCCTCACCGCGCGGATGCGGACGTCGGGCCCGGACGGCCCGACGGACGGCCCGGTTGGGGGCCCGGCCGACGGGGCACAGGGCCCGGCCGACGGGGCACAGGGCCCGGCCGACGCGGCAGGGGTTCCGGCCCACGCGGCGGGGGAGGAGCAGCCCCGATGACGGCGGTTCCCCCGACCACGCGCTGCCCGGTCCTCGCCCCGCAGCCGGTCGACCTGATCGACCCCGACCTCTACCACGCGGGCGGGGCGCACGAGGCGTGGCGACGGCTACGCCGCGAAGCCCCGGTGAGCTGGCAGCCGGTCGGCGACATCGGCTACTGGTCGATCGTCGGCTACGCCGAGGCCAACCGGGTCCTCCGCGACCACGCCACGTTCACCTCCGAACAAGGCACCCTGCTCAACCTCCTCGGCAAGGGCGACCCCGCCGGCGGCCGCCAGATGGCCGCGACCGACCCGCCCCGGCACGCGCACCTGCGCGGCCCGCTGCAGCAGGCGCTGTCGATCAAGACGGTGGAGAACGACCGGGAGGCCATCCGCCGGGTCGTCGTCGAGCTGCTCCGGCCGCTGGCCGACGGCGGCCCGTACGACTTCGCCGCCGCCATGGCCACCCTGCCGATGGCGGTGATCGGCACCATGATGGCGCTACCGCCACAGGACTGGCCGCGGCTGGTCCGGCTCGCCCACGCCTGCATCGCCGCGGACGACCCGGAGTTCCAGCTCGCCGACGGACCCCGGGCCACCCTCGTGACCGCCCACCGCGAACTGTTCGCCTACTTCCAGGACCTCGTCACCGAGCGTCGGCGCGCACCGGGTGACGACCTGGTCAGCGTGCTGCTCACGATGGAGCTGGACGGACGCCGGCTGTCGCCGGGCGAGATCGTGTCCAACTGCTACAGCCTGCTGCTCGGTGCGACCGTCACCACCGCCCAGCCACCCGTCGCGGCGATGGCCGAACTGGCCGGGACGGGGGTCCTGGACGACTGGGCGGCCCACCCGGAGCTGCTCGGCAGCGGCGTGGAGGAGGCACTGCGATGGGCGTCGCCCACCCAGCACTTCATGCGCCACGCCACCCGCGACGTCGAGGTCCGGGGCGTGCCGATCCCCGCGGGGGACGCGGTCGTCGTCTGGCTGGCGTCGGCCAACCGCGACGAGAGCGTGTTCGCCGACCCGTACACCTTCGACATCCGACGGCGGCCCAACAAGCACATCGCCTTCGGCGTCGGCGCGCACTACTGCATCGGACACACCGTTGCACGGGTGGCCCTGCGGATCCTGTTCGCCGAACTGCTCGGCCGGTTCACCGGGTTCGAGCTCGCCGGGGCGCCGCGGCGGATGCGCTCGAACGTCATCGCGGGCTTCACGCACCTGCCGATCACCGCGCGGACCCGGTAGCAGCCGGCGCCACGGCCGCTGTCACCGCGGCTGCCTTCATTGCCGCCGAACCAGAGAAGAACCCCCACACGGAAGGTCATCAGTGGACGCTCCGACGGCCCGTACCCGCAACAAGTGGTTCCTGCGCGAGCCGTCGCCGGTGGCACCGGCGCGGCTGTTCTGCCTGCCCTACTCCGGGTGCGGTGCGAGCATGTACCGTCAGTGGCCGTCATCGGTCGACGGCGTCGAGGTCTGCCCCGTGCAGCCGCCCGGCCGGGAGAACCGGATGCGCGAGCCCGCCCACACCACCTACGAGGCGCTGGCCGACGACCTCTGCGAAGCGCTGCGCCCCTACCTGGACCGCCCCTACGCCCTGTTCGGCCACTGCGGGTCCGCGCTGGCGGCGTACGAGACCGCCGTACGGCTGGTCCAGCGAGGCTGCCCCGCCCCGACCCGGCTGTTCGTCTCCTCCGAGGTCGCGCCGCAGGACGGCCCCTACGGCCGCTTCCTCGGTATGAGCGACGACGAGCTGGCCGCCGAACTGCGCGGGCTCGTCGCGGAACTGGGCGGCACCCTGGAACCGAGCCTGCTCGCGCTCTGCCTCGGCGTCCTGCGCAACGACGTCGACATGAACAAGCGGTACCACGTCGCCGAGCCGGTCCGGCTGCCGTGCCCGGTCACCGCCATCGGCTGGACCGAGGACACGGGCATCGCGCCGTCCCTGATGGCCGGCTGGTCGGCCTGCGGCGAGACGACCTCCGAACTCCTGGAAGGGGGCCACTACCGCTTCATCGAGGCACCGGCGGAACTGCTGGCGCTCCTGGTCGCGGACCTGACGCCCACCCGCTCCCGCACGTCCTGACACCGGAGGAGAAGTGCGTCCCTCCGTACTTCTGGACGAACTGATCCGCGCCGAGGGAACGTTCGTCGCCCACTCGGCGCGCTTCCTGACCGAGGCGCGCGGTGCTGCGGCCCGCCGGGGAGGGCCGGCGGGCCGCAGCGGTGCGGGGGCTCAGGACTGCGACACCAGCTCCAGGTACGCGTCGTGCCAGAGGTCCTCGTCGCCGTCCGGCAGGAGCAGCACCCGGTCCGGCCGGAGCGCCTCGATGGCGCCCGGGTCGTGGGTGACCATCACGATCGCGCCCGGGTAGGTGCCGACCGCCGCCAGGACCTCCGTGCGGGAGGCCGGGTCGAGGTTGTTGGTCGGCTCGTCCAGCAGCAGGACGTTGGCGCCGGAGTGCACCAGGGCGGCCAGGGCGAGCCGGGTCTTCTCGCCGCCGGACAGCACCCCGGCCGGCTTGTCGGCGTCGTCGCCCCGGAAGAGGAACGCGCCGAGGACGTGCCGCAGTTCGCCGTCGGTCAGGCCGGGCGCGGCCCCGGCGAGGTTGTCGCGCACGCTGAGCGCCGGGTCGAGGGTGTCGTGCTCCTGGGCGAAGTAGCCGAGCCGCAGGCCGGCGCCGGGGACGACGCGGCCGGAGTCAGGGGCCTCCCGGCCCGCCAGGAGGCGCAGCAGGGTGGTCTTTCCGGCCCCGTTCAGTCCGAGCACGACCAGTCGGCTGCCGCGGTCCACGGCCAGGTCCAGGCCGGTCAGCACCGGCCGGCCGCCGTAGGACTTGGTGAGGCTGACCGCGCCGAGCGGCATCCGCCCACAGGGGGCCGGCTCGGGCAGCCGGATGCGGGCGGTGCGCTCGGCCCGCCGGACGGGTTCGAGGCCGGCGAGCATCCGGTCGGCCCGGCGGGCCATGCTGCGGGCGGTGGTCGCGGTGGCGACGTTGGCCCGCATCCGGTCGGCCTGGGCGTGGAGGGTGGCGGCCTTGCGCTCGGCGTTGGCCCGTTCCCTGGTGCGGCGTCGCTCGTCGGCGGCGCGCTGGGTCAGGTAGGCCTGCCAGCCGGTGTTGTGGACGTCGATCGCGGCGCGCTGCGGATCCAGGTGGAAGACCCGGTTGACGCTGTCCGCGATCAGTCCGAGGTCGTGGCTGATCAGCACCAGCCCGCCCTGGTGGGAGGTGAGGAAGCCGCGCAGCCAGGCGACGGCGTCGGCGTCCAGGTGGTTGGTCGGCTCGTCGAGCAGCAGGGTGCCGTGGTCGGCGAACAGGATGCGGGCCAGTTCGACGCGGCGGCGCTGGCCGCCGGAGAGCGTGCCGACGGGGGAGTCCATCACCCGGGTGGGCAGGCCGAGCCCGGCCGCCACCCGGGCCGCCTCGGCCTCGGCGGCGTAGCCGCCCCGGGACTGGAAGCCGGCCTCGGCCCGGACGTACGCGTCCATCGCCCGGCGTTCCTCGGCCGGGGAGCCGGCGCGGGCCATCGCCGTCTCGGCGGAGCGCAGGTCGCGGACGGCGGCGTCCAGGCCACGGGCGGACAGGACGCGGTCGGTGACGGTGGCCGACGGGTCGGCGACGCGGGAGTCCTGCGGGAGGTAGCCGACGGACCCGGTGCGGGTGACGGCCCCTGCGGCGGGCGCGAGCTGCCCGGCGAGGGTGGCGAGCAGGGTGGTCTTGCCGGCGCCGTTGCGGCCGACCAGGCCGATCCGGTCGCCGGGGGCGATGTGGAGGGTGACGTCGGACAGCAGCAGGCGGGCGCCGACGCGCACGTCGACACCACGGGTGGTGATCATGGGATAACGCTCCGAAAAAGCCTGGGGACACACGGGTGGCGTGGAAGTGAATCCGGCGGCTAGGAAATTCGGGGCGTAGACATGTCGGGCAGGCTAGCGGGCCGGCGGAGCGGGCGCATCCGAATTGACGGGCGGTGTGGAGGGTGCGCGGCAGGTCGGCACGGGTCTCCTCGGCGGCCCGTCGCGTCCGTCCCGCGCGGGGCACTCTCGGGCAGCCCGCGGCGGCTCGGTTTCGGCCACTCTGCCGGGCAGTGGCGGACAAGGCTTCCTTGTCGTGGCCATGCCGCACTCGCTTGCATGTGCGTATGGCCCGACACGATCTCGTACTCCTGACCGATCACAGCTCGACCGAAGGCAGTCGGCCCGTGCTCGCCGCCGCCACGCGGACGCTGACCGGCCGGGAACCCGTGCAACTGGACGCCCGGCACTTCATGACCGGCGGCAGCGGCCTGATCGACACCGACGACGCGGGCGGCCTCCGGCTGGTGGCGGGCGGCCGGACCGTGACCGCCGACACGGTGATCGTCTACGAGATCCCGCCGCACCGGCGCCGCGCGTTCGAGGACTGCCAGCGGCGGCTGCGCGGATGCGGGGCCCGCTCGCTCGGCACCGACGCCGAGGCGTGGCGGGCGGCCACCGAGAAGGACGCCACCGTCGCCCGCTTCGTCCGGGACGGCGTGCCGCACATGCCCAGCATCGTGCTCTCCCGGCCGAGCCAGGAGGCCGCCGCCGAGGCCTTCGAGGAACTCGGCGGCGACGTCTGGGCCCGGCCCTGCGTCGGGATGGGCGGCGACGACGTCTTCCATCTCACCGACCGCGCCCGACTCTTGGCAGCCGTGCGGTACTACGAGCGGGCGGGGGCGGACTGGCTGATCGCCCGCGACGCCCGGAACTTCCTCCCGGACGGCCGCCGCCACCAGTACCGGGTGGTGGTGCTGCACGGGCGGGTGGTCCGCGCGGTCGAGCACGTCCAGGCCGACCCGGACGCACCCTGCAACGAGAGCCGCGGCGCCGTCTCCACGGTGCTCGACTACACCGAACTGCCGGAAGGGCTCGCCGAGTCGGCCATCGCGGCGGCCGCCTCGACGGGGCTCGACCTCGCCGGGGTGGACCTCGCCGCCGAGAGCGGCGGCGTGGTCTTCGAGGTCAACGTCCATCCCGCCTTCGGCCGGCGCGGCCTGGAGCAGGTGGCGCTGCCGTACGTCGCCGCGCACCTCGGCGAGTAGCCGCCGGGAGCGCCACCCGCCCGGGCCGGACCGCCCGGACCGCCCCGCGCGCCACCGGCCCGGCCCCGCCCGGGAAGGTGCTCCCCGCGGCTCAGCTCCGCAGGACCGCCCCGAGCACCGACGGCCGGAACAACAGCGACGGCGGCGCCACCAGGGACATCACCTCGTGGAACGCCGCCGTGACCGCGGTGTCCCGGGTGCTGGCGGCCAGCACCTTGTCGAAGAAGCGGTGCTGGATCCCGACCAGGGCGCCGGAGGGCGCGCCGGTGGTGGCGTCGAAGCGGGCGTCCTCGGTGCCGGACATCATCCACGGGATGCCGGACGCCGCCGCGACGGCGGACCGTGCCGCCCGGGCCGCGGCGGCCCCGATGCCGCCGTGCCGCTTCACGGAACGGCGCAGCTCCCTGGCGCAGAACAGGGCGACGGTGACGCCCTGCCCGTACACCGGGTTGAAGGTGCTCGCGGCATCACCGACCACCACCAGGCCGTCCGGGCCGCCGCGTTCGTAGTGCCGGCGCACGCTCGCGCCGGGGAGGAAGCCGCGCACCGAGCCCGCCGGTTCGGCGTCCCGCAGCATCTCGTGCAGGAGCGGATCGCGCAGCCGGCGCAGGTGCTCGTCGAAGCCCTCCTCGCCGGCCGCCGGTTCGGCCCCGCGCATCCCGGCGAGGCTGACGATCCAGCGGTCGCCCTCGACCGGCAGCAGCACGCCCAACCGTGCCTTGTCGGGGGCCTTGGTCTGGAGGTAGGCCGCCCTTTCCCCGAGGTCGGCCCCGGCCGGGCGGTGGAACAGCCGGGAGGCGTAGGCGACGCCCGCGTCCACCCGCTCCTCGGGCACCGGCCGGCAGCCGAGTCCGGCGAGCCACTTCGGCACCGAGGTCGAGCGGCCCGCCGCGTCCACCACCAACTCGGCTGGAATGTCGCGGACTTCGCCGCGCTCCGGGCCGCGATCGCGGACCTTCACCCCGGTCACCGCGCTCGCCGAGCCGAGCAGGCCGACCACGTCCGTGCCCTCCAGGAACTCGATCGAGGGGTGGGCGCGGACCCGGTCCAGCACGAACGCGTCCAGCAGCGGCCGGGTGCAGGACAGGAACGCCATCTGCGCCGGGTACTCGGCCAGCCACCCGGCGGAGCAGAGCCACTTGACGTCCGAGGCCGCCACCCGCTGCGCACCCGCGGCCATCAGCTCCTGCTTGATGCCGGGCATCATCTCCTCCAGCAACCGGTGCCCGGCCTCCAGCACCAGGTGGGCGTGCCGCCCCTGCGGCACCCCGGCCCGGAACTCCACCCCCTCCGGGTAGCGGTCCCGCTCCACCACGACGATCCGCTCGGCGAAACCGCGCAGCGCCCACGCGGCCGCCATCCCCGCGAGCCCGCCGCCGATCACCACCGCCGTACCCCGCCCCGGGGCCCTCTCCGAAGTAGTCATGACACGTAGCGTAGTGGTGCGGTGCGCTCCGTGTGATCGCTTCGCCCAGGACGAACACCCCACCCGAAGGCGGCCGTTGACGTCCTCGCACCGCTCGGCGGGTCGGTGGCCGGGGTACGGGGCCGACGAGGAAGCCGTCGGCCGGGATCGCGGCCGGGCCGGTCCGCGGAGCGCGACGGCGGCGCGATGCCGCCGCGGGAACGGCAGGACGGCAGCGGCCCGGCGGGTGGCGGGGCGGGGGCCGGGTGCGAGGGCGGGGCGTGCGGGGGCTAGACTCGGCGGGGTTGCGCCGACACCTCTCCCGGTGCGTGAGCGCGCGGAGGCGAGGAGGTGAGAGCCGTGGAGTGCAGTAGCTCGGGTCGAAGTCGGCCCCGCCCCCGGTTGTCCCGCACCACTCGCGGCCCCCGGCACACCTCCTCCCGTACGGCTCCCGCGCGGCACTGATCTCGTCCTCCCGGCGAGGCTCCGCCGGTCGCGCCGTGCGCGTGGCGGCCGGCCGGGCGCCACCGGTCCGTCCCGTTTCCGTACGGCGGCCCGGGCATCCCCCGTGGAGGTCTCCGCCATGTCCGACTGGCGTGTGCGCGCCGTGCGCGCGAGCAAGCGTCCGTTCTCCCGTTCCGTGGACCGCCCCGCGGACACCCAGCCGGCCCCCGAACACTCGATGGACCCGCGCCCGGACCAGCCGGTCGAGCCGGTGACGCTGGAACGTTCCGTCGTGGAGGCGGCCGTCTACCGGGACGGCCGCCGGACGGACGCGCCCACCGACCTCGCCGACATCTACCGCACGCTGCCCGACCGCCCCGGCACGATGGCCTGGATCGGCCTGTTCCGGCCCGCGGAGGCCCAGCTGCTGGAGGCCGCCGACCGGTTCGACCTGCACGAGCTGGCCGTCGAGGACGCCATCGTCGCCCACCAGCGGCCGAAGCTGGAGCGCTACGGGGACACCCTGTTCGTGGTGCTGCGCGCGGCCCGCTACCTGGACGAGGCGGAGGAGGTCGACTTCGGCGAGATCCACCTGTTCGTCGGTCCGGACTTCGTGCTCACCGTCCGGCACTCCCAGGCCCCGGACCTGTCGGCGGTGCGCCGCCGGCTGGAGGCCGACCCCGAGCTGCTGGCGCTCGGCCCGGAGGCCGTGCTGTACGCGGTGCTGGACGCCGTGGTGGACGGCTACGCCCCGGTGATCGCCGGTCTCCAGCACGACATCGACGAGATCGAGACCGAGGTGTTCGGCGGTGACCCGCAGGTCTCCCGCCGCATCTACGAGCTGTCCCGCGAGGTGATCGAGCTCCAGCGGGCGACCCGTCCGCTGCTGGAGATCATGAGGAGCCTGGAGGCGGGCTTCGGCAAGTACGGCACCGACGAGGAGCTCCAGCGCTACCTGCGCGACGTCGCCGACCACGCCACCTACGCCGCGGAGCGGGTGGACGGCTTCCGGCAGATGCTCCAGAACATCCTGACCGTCAACGCGACGCTGGTGTCGCAGCGGCAGAACGAGGAGATGAAGCAGCTCGCCGAGGCGGGGCACGCGCAGAACGACGAGATCAAGAAGATCTCCTCCTGGGCGGCCATCCTCTTCGCGCCGACGCTGATCGGCACGGTGTACGGGATGAACTTCGAGGACATGCCGGAGCTGAAGTGGGCCTTCGGCTACCCGTTCGCGATCGGACTGATGGCGCTGGTGTGCACCGGGCTCTACCTGGTGTTCAAGCGCCGCGACTGGCTCTGACGGGCGGTCGGATCCGCTGGGGCCCGGTCAGCCGAGCAGCCGCCCGTACTCGGCCTCCGGATCCACCTGGCGCCGGTACTCGACGTGCAGCCGGACGTCGCCGTCGGCTCCGGCCAGGCGGGCGAGCGGGCCCTGACCGGCCGGGAGCGGTCGGGGCCGCGGCCACTGCTGGGCGAGAACGGCCAGCGCGGTGCCGTCGGAGCCGCGCACCACCCAGGTGGCGCGGCCGCCGCCGATCGACGGGAGGCGGGGCCGGGGCAGTCCGAGGGCGGTGAGGGCCGCCGGGACGTCCAGGCCGTCGGGGAGGGGGACCGTCTCGGCGTGCGGGGCGTCGGCGTCGTCGCCGGCCGCGACGCTGTCCCGGGTGAGGTGGATGCGCATGGCGGAACCATAGGCCGCGCCCGCCGACGTGGCGGCCGGGGGCTCACCCGCGTGCCGGATTGACAACGGGCCTTGCCGTACCGGCAAATGGCAGGCATGGCCGACGAAGAGTTCGAGAACGTCCTCACCACGGTGGGCCCGCGGCTGCGGGCGCTGCGCAGGGAACGCGGCACCACGCTCGCCAAACTGGCCGCCGCCACCGGCATCTCGCTCAGCACGCTGTCCCGGCTGGAGTCCGGGCAGCGCAAGCCGACCCTGGAACTGCTGCTGCCGCTGGCCCGGGAGTACCGGGTGCCGCTGGACGAACTGGTCGGCGCCCCGGCCACCGGTGACCCGCGGATCCACCCGCGCCCGGTGACCAGGAACGGCCAGACCATCGTCCCGCTCACCCGTCACCTGGGCGGGCTGCACGCCTACAAGCACATCGTGCCGCCGGGGCGGAACGCCGGCCCCGAGCTGGAGCTGAAGGTCCACGAGGGGTACGAGTGGCTGTACGTGCTGTCCGGGCGGCTGCGGCTGGTGCTCGGCACGCACGACCTGGAGCTGGCGGCCGGTGAGGCCGCCGAGTTCGACACCCGCACCCCGCACGCCTTCGGCAACGCGGGCCCGCAGCCGGTGGAGTTCCTCAGCCTGTTCGGCCCGCAGGGCGAGCGCATCCACGTCAGGGCGCGTCCGGGAACCTCTGTTCGGTAGGTTCGTTCCTGACAGGGGGTCTTCGTTCCGGCTCCCGCCAGGCCGTCGGGAGGGGCCGAGGAATGAGTGTGCAGCAGAGTGCGGAGTCCGGTGAGAGCGGTGGAGCCGGGGAACGCGAGGAGGCCGGGGACGGCCGGGTGACGGCGGGCCCTGGCGCCGTCGTGGTGGCAGGCGCGGACGCGGAGGCCGGTGCTCCCGGTAGGACGGCCGAGTCGGCCGAGAGGCCCGGGACGTCTGGGACGCCCGAGAAGGCCGAACGCCTGCGGAAGAAGCGCCCGTTCTGGCAGGAGCTGCCGATCCTGCTGGTGGTCGCGCTGGTGCTCTCGCTCGGCATCAAGACCTTCTTCGTCCAGGCCTTCTCCATCCCCTCCGGTTCGATGGAGCAGACCCTCGCGATCGGCGACCGGGTGCTGGTGGACAAGTTCACCCCGTGGTTCGGCGCCAAGCCCGAGCGCGGCGAGGTGGTGGTGTTCCGCGATCCGGGCGGCTGGCTGGAGGGCACGCCGACCGACTCCGGTGGCTCCGTCATGGGCACCGTCCAGAAGGCGCTCAGCACCGTCGGCCTGATGCCCTCGGCGGACGAGAAGGACCTGATCAAGCGGGTGATCGCGGTCGGCGGGGACACCGTCGACTGCGAGGCGGGCGCGCCGCTGAAGGTGAACGGCGTCGCGCTGGACGAGCCGTACCTGTTCCCCGGCTCGACGCCCTGCGACAACGACCCCGTCGGCACCGTCACCGTGCCCAAGGGCAAGCTGTGGGTGATGGGCGACCACCGCAACAACTCGCGGGACTCCCGCTGGCACCACAACGAGGGCGGCGACGGCTTCGTGCCGGTGGACAACGTGGTCGGCCGGGCCTTCGTGGTCGCCTGGCCGCTGTCCGACTGGTCCACCCTGCCGGTTCCCGGCACCTTCGACAAGGTGCCGGCCCCGGCGGCGGGCGCGGCGGGCGCGCCCTTCGAGGAGCCGCCGGCCCCGGAGGCGGCCGCGCTGGCCGGGATCGTGCCGTTCGCGCTGTGGCAGCGGCGGCGGTCGGTGCGCGGGGCGGCTTCCCGCGCGGCGTCGGTCCGCGAGGCCTCGGTGCGGAAGGGGCGCTGAGGCCGGTTCACCTCCGAGGCCCGAGCGGACCGCACCGGACCGGACCGGGCCGCACCGGACCGGACCAGGTCGATCGTCTTCGACGGAACTCCTCCCGCATTCCTCTACACGCCTGTAGAGTTCGCGAGGTGAGCTGCACCCCGGCCGCCCGGCCGCCCCGTGTGGGTGGCCGGGCGGCCGGGTCCGGGTCGGGAGACGGAGCCGTGATGAAGAGTCAGTGCGGGCCCGAGGACGGCGCAGGTCCGGCGGGGGCGGAGCCCGTGGACCGGGACGTCCGGTGGGTCTACCAGCCGGTGGAGGTCGATCTCGGGGACGGCGACTGGGCGCTCGGCCGGATCACCGGCTGGTGGCAGGACACCGCGGGACAGCCCTGGTGCCGGCTGCGGATCGGCCGCAGCGGACATGCCGGCGACTGGCAGCGCTTCGACCCGGCGAGGGTGCTGCTGCTGCCGCTCTCCGGGCTCTGAGCAGGCAGGTCGAACGCCCTTGGCGGAACCGTTCGACGAGCCCTATCGTCCCTGGGAGCAACCGCTGACAAGGCCATTCACCGACCGGGGACGAACGTGACTTCGGAGATCTACTTCAGCAGCAACCACCGCGACCTGTGCGAGCAGCACGGCACCGGAGCGGGCTTCCAGTTCGAGTTTTCCTGCCACCGCTGCTCGGACACCTGGCGCTCGCCGTTCGAGCCGTTCCGGACCGGGCAGATGGCCGGCTGGATAGGCAAGGGTGTCGGCGCGGCCTGGAACCTCATCGGGGGCAGCGCCAACACCATCGGCAACGCCGCGGACGGACTGGCCGGCCAGACCTGGGGCACGTCGCGGGACGCCGCCTTCCAGCGGGCCATCACCAACGCCCAGACGCACTTCAACCGCTGCGCCCGGTGCACCAACTACGTCTGCGGCCGGTGCTTCGACCCGGCCCAGGGCCTGTGCCACAGCTGTGCCCCGGACACCGCGGCCGAGGCGGTGGCGGCGCAGCACCGCGGCCTCAACGACGCGGTCACCGAACGCGCCTTCAAGTCCGGGCAGCAGTCCGGTGCCGGGTACGACGTCAGCGCGCCGCGGCAGCTGGTCTGCCCGCAGTGCCGGACGGAGACGCACGGCACGCCGTTCTGCCCCGGCTGCGGCTTCCGGCTGGCCCAGCCGGCCCAGTGCACGGGCTGCCACCAGGACGTTCCGGACGGCGCCGCGTTCTGTCCGTCCTGCGGGACGAGGCGCTGACGGCCCCTCGGGCGCGCGACGGCGGGGTGGCTCCGGAGCCACCCCGCCGTCGCGCGTACGGAGCCGCACGTCAGTGGCGCGGGACGCCGCCGGATCAGCCGTACGAGAGGTTGGCGCAGGGGTCGTCGTCGGCCGAGCGGGCGGCGCCGCTCACGCTGCTGGGCAGTGGGGCGGGGGCGGCGGCGGACCCGCTGGGAGCCGTTGTGGCGGCCGGGTTGGCGGCGGCGAAGTCGTGGCCGAGGACGACACTGACACCCCGGGCACCGGGCTGCACGGTCGCGCCGGGGAACAGCTTGGCGACCGCCTCGGCGGCGGAGCGCTCGCCCGTGCCGTACTCGACGACGGTGGTGCCGCGCGGCTTGCCGACCGCGTTGCCGACGCTCGCGACGGTGTAGCCGGCGCCCTTGACGGTCTCCGCGGCCCGGCTGCCGAGCCCGGTCTCGCCGGTGCTGTTCAGCACCGAGACCTTGACCGCGGCGGCCCCGGCGTCCGGGGTGGGGGTCGGCGTGGGCGTGGGCGTGGCCGCGGTGTCGGGAGCCGCGGAGCCGGTCTCGGCCGGGACGCTCGCGTCCTGGCCGTCGATGGTGCGGTCGGCCTTGAGGGCCGCCCACAGCTGGTCCACGTCGGGGTGCACCAGGGCGACCCGCGGGCCCTCGTAACGCCAGGGCACGGTCAGGAACTTGACGTCGTGCAGGTCCACGTCCTTGAGCGACATGGCGAAGGAGAGCAGCTTGGCGGCCGAGCCGAGACCGGGGTCGACGGTCAGGGATCCGGTGGCGGCGTCGGCGAGCGGCAGCAGCGTGGTCGGGTCCATGCCGCGGGACTTGACCTCCTTGATGAGGGAGGAGAGGAAGGCCTGCTGGCGCTTGGTGCGGCCGATGTCGGAGCCGTCGCCGATGCCGTGCCGGACCCGCACGTAGTCCAGCGCGGCCTGGCCCTCGACCTTCTGCTTGCCCTTGGGGAAGAGCAGCTTTCCCTTGCGGCCGAGGTTGGGGTTGAGGTCCCCCTCGTGGATGTCGTTCGGCAGGCAGACCTCGACGCCGCCGACCGCCTTGGTCATCGAGGCGAAGCCGTTGAAGTCCACCACGATGGTGTGGTCGACGCGCAGGTTGGTCAGCTTCTCGACGGCGTTCTGGGCGCAGGCCGGGTTGCCCTGGTCGGTGTCGCCGACCGAGAACGCGCTGTTGAACATCGCGTTGGTCTGCTCCTTGGTCCACTTGCCGTCGGGGAGCTTGCACGGCGGGATGGTGACCAGGGAGTCGCGGGGGATGGAGATCCCGACGGCGTGCTTGTGGTCGGCGTAGACGTGCAGCAGGATCGCGGTGTCCGAGCGGGCGCCGCCGTCCCCGCCGCCGCCCAGGTCGCTGTTGCCGTTGCCGCGGTTGTCCGAGCCGATCAGCAGTACGTTGACCGGGGTGCGGCCCTGGGCGTCCGGGGCCGCGGCCTCCGGGCGGTCCTTGCTGAGGGCGTCGCCGTCGAAGGTGCTGATGTTGCTGTTCAGCCGGTAGTAGAGGGCGGCGCCGCCGAGGACGGCGAGGGCCGTGCAGCCGGCGGTCGCCCAGAGCACCTTCTCCTTGGTGCTGCGCCTGGGCTTGCGCTTGGCCCGGCTCGCCGGACGGCCGTTCGCTATGCCTGCGGTGTCCTGGGAGTTCGCGGTGTCCTCGGCGTTCCGGTTCCGGCTGCTTCTCCTGCCCTCGGCCCGGCGCCGGCCCGCGCGGTGCGGCGAAATCCCGGCTTCGGGGGAACCCTTGCGGCCAGACACGTCGTCATCCTCCACAGTTGCCACGGGAGCCCCTGTCGAAGCGGTGGGCTCGCGGGGCCCGGGGCCGGGGCCGATCCGGGCAGGGCCCGTCGCTAAACTTTTACACCGCTGTAGAACGCCAGTGGAGCATACTAGGCGCGGATGAGAAAACCAGCTGGTCAGACCATGAGAATTCGGTCGGACCGGTGGGTCCGCGCTGCTCCGGACCAGTACGAGGAGCACGATGACTGATCGGATCGCACGTTCGATAGCCGGCACCCTGGTGGCGCTGCTGGCCGCCGTCGGCCTCACCGCCGTGGCGCCGGCCGCGACGGCGGTGGCCGCACCCCGGACCGTCGCGGCCGCCGCCGCGGACCAGGGCGCGTCGGGCACGGGGGTGTCAGGTACGGGGGTGTCAGGTACGGGTACGAGCACCTCGGGTACGCGGGCGCCGGGTACGCACGTTCAGGCCGCGGGCACCGCGACCGCCGACGCCGCGCACCTCGCGGCCAAGGACGAGAAGAAGAAAGGCTTCTTCGCCAAGCTGGGCAAGTTCCTGCTCGTCGTGATCATCCTGGTCATCCTGCTCTTCGTGCTGCTGATCGTCGGGATCGTCTACGCCACCAAGCGGATCTTCAGCCGCCGCAAGTAGCCCGCCACGGCCGAGTGCCGCCGATGACTGCCGCGCACGGCCGCGACCCGGGCGTTCGCCGCCGCCCTCCCCGGGCGGTGGAGCCGGAACGACCGCCCGGGACGGGCCACTCGGCGGCGATTGGCCCTGGCCGGGGCGCCGGGGCGGCCCGAGGATGAGCGCCATGAGCGACTTCCACTCCCCAGAGCCCCCGCACCCGGCCCCCCGCGCGGACCGTACGCACGACGGGCTGCGCCCCGAGAGCCGGGTCGTCCACCCGCCGGTCGCCGAGGTCACCGGCAGCCGCCCGCTGGGCGTGCCGCTGCACCAGGGCCACCTGTTCGCCTTCGACACCGGCGACGCGCTCACCCAGGCCCACGGCGGACCGGACGGCGCCTTCTTCTACAACCGCTTCGGCAACCCCACCGTCCGCTCGTGGGAGCAGGCCGTCGCCGGACTGGAGGGCGGCACCGGCGCGCTCGCCACCGCCTCCGGCATGGGCGCGATCAGCACCGCGCTGCTCGCCCTGTTGCGCGCCGGCGACCACGTCATCGCCCAGCGCAGCCTGTACGGCGGCACCGTCGGCGCGCTGACCGACCTCACCGAGCGCTGGGGCGTCGAGGTCACCTACGTGAGCGGCGACGACCCCGCCGGGGTGGCGGCGGCGCTGCGGCCCGGAACCCGGGTGCTGCTCCTGGAGACCGTCTCCAACCCCACCACCCGGGTCACCGACCTGCCCGGGCTGATCGCCGTCGCCAAGCGGGCCGGAGTGGTGAGCGTGGTGGACAACACCTTCGCGACCCCGCTGCTGTGCCGCCCGATCGAACACGGCGCGGACATCGTGATCCACTCCGCGACCAAGTACCTGGGCGGCCACTCGGACGTCCTCGGCGGGATCGCCGTGTTCGCCGACCCGGAACTGCACCGGCGGGTCTGGCGGCGCTCCCTCGAACTCGGCGCCTCTGCCGACCCGTTCGCCGCCTGGCTGGCCCTGCGCGGGATGCAGACCCTCGCCCTGCGGGTCCGCCGCCACTGCGAGACCGCGCTCGACCTGGCCGACCGGCTCGCCGCCCACCCCGCGGTCACCGCCGTCCACTACCCGGGCCTGCCCGCCCACCCCGACCACGACCGCGCCCGCCGCCTGCTCCCCGACGGCCACGGCGGCGTCCTCGCCTTCGACCTGGCCGGCGGACGCGAGGCGGCCGGGACGTTCACCGAGTCCGTCCGGCTCGCCTCGCTGGCCCCGTCCCTGGGCGACGTGCACACCCTGGTGCTGCACCCGGCCAGCACCTCCCACCGGCAGCTGTCGGACGAGGAGTTGGCGGCGGTCGGCATCGGCCCCGGCACCGTCCGGGTGTCGGTGGGCATCGAGCACCCGGAGGACATCTGGGCCGACATCGAGCGGGCGCTGGCGAAGGTGTGAGTCCGGGGGACGCGCCCCGGGGGCCGGCGGCCCGTCAGCGCTGCCGGGGACGGGCCACCAGCAGCGCGATGTCGTCCTCCGCGGCCGAGGGCGGGGCGAGGGAGTGGAGGACGGCGTCGAGCAGGTCGTCGAGTTCCCCGGTGGCGGGCAGCCGCAGGGCCGCGAGCCGTTCCAGGGAGACGTCGATGTCCTCGGCCCGGCGCTCGACCAGGCCGTCGGTGTAGAGCATCAGGGTCTGGTCGGGGAGGAGCGGGTGGACGGTCTGCTCGTAGCCGCCGAGACCGGTGCCGAGCGGCGGGCCGGTGGGGACGCGCAGCAGCCTGGTCGGCCGGCCGGGGGCGATCAGCGCGGGCGGCAGGTGTCCCGCGCTGGAGAGGGTCCAGCGGCCGCGGCCCGGGTCGGCGAGGGCCAGCAGACAGGTCGCGGGGCGGGCGGAGTCGTCGGCCGCGATGACGTCGTCCAGCCGGCGCAGGATCCGGTGCGGGGGCAGGTCCATCCCGGCCAGGTCGCGCAGCGCGGAGCGGTAGTGGCTCATGTCGACGGCGGCCTCGACGCCGTGCCCCATGACGTCGCCCATGGCGAGCAGGGTGCGCCCGAACGGCAGCCGGACCGTCTCGAACCAGTCGCCGCCGACCACCGTGCTGCTCCCGGAGGGCAGGTAACGGGAGGCGAGGGAGAGGTTCTGGTGCGGGTTGCCGGGCTCGCTGAGCAGGGCCCGCTGGAGTTCCAGGGCGATGCCCTGGGAGCGGGCGAAGCGGCGGGCGTTGTCGAGGGTGGTGGCGGTGCGGGCGGCGAGGTCGCCGAGCAGCGCGGCCTCGTCGGGGGTGAAGGCCGGGACGGCGGCGGTGCGGCCGAGGGTGAGCAGCCCGATCAGCCGGCCCCTGGCGGCCAGCGGCAGGACCAGCAGTGAGGCCGTCCCGGCCGGGCAGGAGTCCTCGGGCCCGGGTTCGGTGAGCACGGCGATGCCGCCGGCCAGGCTGCGGGCGGCGGCCGAGCCCTCCCGGTGGCGGATCGATTCACCGGGCCGGGGCAGCTCGGCGAGGGCGGCGGCCAGCGTGGGCACGGCCCGGGCGCCGGCCCGGTGCACCAGTGCGGTGACCCGGCCGGAGGGGACGTCGATCCTGACCCGAGCCACGCCGTCCGCGGGGGCCGTCACCAGTCCGGAGTCCACGGCCCAGGCGCCGAGCGCGATGGTGCC
>NZ_MSJQ01000388.1 GCF_014596515.1 Streptomyces sp. CBMA156 | reverse complement strand
GCCGCCCACCGGGCGGCGCTCGTCGAACTCCCCGAGACGGCCGTCACCCGCGCCTTCACCGGCCGCCCGGCCCGTGGCCTGCGCAACGCCTTCATCGACCGCTACGGCCCGTACGCCCCGCCCGCCTACCCCGAGGTCAACCGCCTCACCACGCCCCTCCGCGCCGCCGCCGCCCGCCGCGGCGACACCGGTGCCATGCACCTCTGGGCCGGCACGGCGCACGCGCTCGCCCGCACGGGCCCGGCGGAGGCGATCGTCACCGCCCTGTGGCAGGCGGCGCGGGGGGTCTGAGTCAGGCGAGCAGGCCGGCCATCCAGGACTCGATGGCGTCGGCTTCGCGGGGCAGGGCGCCCGACATCAGGCGGGCGCCGTCCTCGGTGATGACCAGGTCGTCCTCGATGCGGATGCCGAGGCCGCGGAGTTCGGCGGGGAGGGTCTCGTCGTCGGGCTGGAGGTAGAGGCCGGGTTCGACGGTGAGGACCATGCCCTCCTCCAGGGTGCCGTCGAGGTAGTGGTCGGCGCGGGACTTGGCGCAGTCGTGGTAGTCGAGGCCGAGCATGTGGCCGCTGCCGCAGAGGGTGTAGCGGCGGTAGAGGCCGTTGTCCTCGGCGAGGGCCTCCTCGGCGGGGACCGGCAGCACGCCCCAGTCGGCGAGGCCTTCGGCGATGACCCGCATGGCGGCGCGGTGGAAGTCGCGGTACCTGGCGCCCGGGCGCAGGGCGGCGATGCCGGCGCTCTGGGCGGCGAGGACGAGGTCGTAGGCCTGGCGCTGGACCGGGGTGAAGGTGCCGCTGAGCGGGAGGGTGCGGGTGATGTCGGCGGCGTAGAGGCTGTCGGTCTCGACGCCGGCGTCCAGCAGGAGCAGGGAGTTCGGGTCGAGGGCGCCGTCGTTGCGGATCCAGTGCAGCACGCAGGCGTGGGCGCCGGAGGCGGCGATGGTGGTGTACGAGGTGCCGTTGCCCTCGGCGCGGGCGCGCAGGTCGAAGACGCCCTCGATCCAGCGCTCGCCGCGGTGGTGGCGCAGCGCGGTGGGCAGGGCGCGGACGACGTCCTCGAAGCCGGTGACGGTGTGGTCGACGGCCAGTTGCAGCTGCCCGATCTCCCACTCGTCCTTGACCAGGCGCAACTCGGAGAGCACGGCGGCGAGTTCGCCGTCCCTGAGGTCGCCGGACGGCCGTCCGGTGGCCTCGTCGACCAGCGGGTCGGTGCCGGCCAGCACCCGGGTGGGCGGCTGCGGTCCGGTGAGCAGCTTGCCGAGGTCGTCGAGGTGTTCGGTGCGCACCCCGGTGAGCCGGGCGGCCTCGGCGAGGTCGGGGCGGGCGCCGACCCAGAACTCGCCGTAGCGGCGGTCGCGGTAGAACTCGCCGCCGTCGCGGGGGGAGCGCGGGCGCAGGTAGAGGACCGGCTCGTGGCCCTCGGGGCCGGCCGGTTCGAGGACCAGGACGTGGTCGGCCTGGTCCTCGCCGGTGAGGCCGGTGAGCCAGACGTACGCGCTGTGCGGGCGGAAGCGGTAGTCGAGGTCGTTGCAGCGGACCTTGAGCCGGCCGGCCGGGACGACCAGCCGTTCGCCGGGGAAGGCGGCGGAGAGCCGGCTCCGGCGGCCGGGGAAGCGGTCGTGGCCGGGGACGCGCCGGTCGGCGGGGAGGGGGGTGGCGGCCCACCGGGTGGCCATGAACGAGGCGAGGGCGGGAGGGACCGGGAGGTCGTGGCTCCCGGTGTTGAGACCGGTCGGGGGAAGGGTCACCGGTGAACTCCTTGTCGGGGCTGGGGAGATGCGGGGCACGGACACAGCTCGGTAACGGGTGGCGTCACCTCTTGTGCAGTGCAATTTCACATTACTATGTTACGGGTCACACAGCGCAGCGGCCGGATCAGGCGGATCAGGCCCCCCACAGCGGAGTTGCACATGACCAGGCGCACCCACGCCGCCCTCGCGGCGGCCCTCGCGGCCACCCTCACCCTCGGCCTCGGGGCCTGCTCCAACGACAAGAGCGACAGCGGCGCCGACGCCGCGCCCGCCGACAGCAAGGGCCCGGGCGCGGCGTCCGGCACGGTCGTCGGCGGCACCCCGGCCAAGGGCGGCACCCTCACCGTCCTGACCAACCAGGACTTCGCGCACCTCGACCCGGCCCGCAACTGGGTGGTGCCGCACATGGACTTCGGCACCCGGCTGATCTACCGGACCCTGACCACCTTCAAGTCCGAGCCGGGCGCGGCCGGCAGCGAGATCGTCCCCGACCTCGCCACCGACCTGGGCACGTCCACCGAGGGCGGCAAGGTGTGGACCTTCACCCTCAAGGAAGGCCTCAAGTACGAGGACGGCTCGCCGATCAGGTCCGCCGACATCAAGTACAACGTCGAGCGGTCCTTCTCCCCGGACCTCACCGGCGGCCCCGACTACGCGATCCAGTACCTGGCCGGCGGCGAGAGCTACAAGGGCCCGCTGAACGGCGAGCACCTGGCGAGCATCGAGACCCCGGACGACAGGACCATCGTCTTCCACCTGAAGCGCCCGGTCGCCGAGTTCTCGGACACCGTCACCCTGCCGACCTTCTCCCCGGTGCCGCAGTCCCAGGAGAAGGGCACCCAGTACGACGCCCGGCCGTTCTCCTCCGGCCCGTACAAGATCGAGACCTACGACCGCGGCAAGCAGCTGGTGCTGGTCCGCAACACCAACTGGGACGCGGCCACGGACACCGTCCGCAAGGCGTACCCGGACAAGGTCGTGGTGACCCAGGGCATCAAGGGCGGCCAGGCCGACGACCGGATCATCGCCAGCGACGGTGCCGACGCCAACGCCATCAACATGCCCTGGATGCAGCACGAGACCGTCGCCAAGGTGCTGCCCAAGGCGGACGTCAAGGCCCGCATGGTCGCCGAGCAGACCGGCTGTACCGACATGCTCTACCTGAACACCGCCAAGGCCCCCTTCGACGACCCGAAGGTGCGCGAGGCGATGATGTGGGCGGTCGACCGCGAGGCCCAGGTGACGGCCTTCGGCGGTCCCGCGGTGACCGACGCGGCGACCTCCTTCCTGCCGCCGTCGCTGACCGGCGGCGCCAAGTCCGACCCGCTGAAGATCCCGGTGGCCGGCGACCCGGAGAAGGCCAAGGCGATGCTCAAGGACGCGGGCAAGGCCGACCTCAAGGTCTCGCTCACCGTCTCGACCGGCGACAAGACCCGCGCCGAGGCGATCCAGCAGTCGCTGTCCAAGGCGGGCGTCCAGGTCACCGTGAACACGGTCGACCCGTCCGCCTTCGCCGACACCGTCGGCGACATCAAGAACGCCCCCGACCTGACCCTCAACGGCTGGTGCCCCGACTACCCCTCCGGTGCGACCTTCCTGCCGTTCCTCTTCGACGGCCGCACCATCAAGGAGAAGGGCAACCAGGGCAACTACAGCCAGTTCAAGGACCAGGCCACGATGGACCGGATGGACCAGATCGCGGCCATGACGGACGTCGCCGAGGCCAACAAGGCCTGGAAGCAGCTGGACGAGGACCTGATGAAGAAGGCCCCGGCCGTCCCGCTGCTCTGGCAGCGCCGCCCGCTGCTGGTCGGCACCAACGTGGCCGGCGCGTTCGGCAACTCGGGCTTCGCCGGCATGATCGACCTGGCCACCGTCGGCCTCAAGGACCCCGCCAAGGGCAAGTGAGGGGCCGGCAGTGACGAGTACCACCACTGAGCCCGCCGCCGTGGCCGACGCCACGGCGGGGGGCGCCAAGAAGAGTGCCGGGCGCGGGCCCTGGCGGCTGGTCTGGGACCAGCTGTGGGCCAAGGGCTCGGCCCGGTTCGGACTGATCACCGTCGGCGTGCTGATCCTGGCCACCGCGCTGGCCGGCCCGCTCAGCTCGCTCGGCGGCTGGACCCCCGAGGAGTTCGACAAACGCGCCATCGACCCGTACCTGGGCGGCCTGCCCAGGGGCGACTTCGGCGGCATCGGCGCCCGGCACTGGCTCGGCGTCGAGCCGATCACCGGCCGCGACCTGTTCGCCCGGGTGCTGCACGGCGGGCAGGTCTCCCTGCTGATCGCCTTCACCGCGACCGCCGTCGTCGTGATCGCCGGCACCCTGGCGGGCATCGCGGCGGGCTACTTCGGGGGCCGCGTCGACACGCTGCTGTCCCGGCTGATGGACCTCACGATGTCCTTCCCCTCACTGATCTTCATGATCGCGATGATGTCGGTGGCCAAGGACGTCAACCGGATCCTGCTGATCACCCTGGTGATCGGGCTGTTCACCTGGCCCGGCATCGCCCGGGTGGTGCGCGGCCAGACCCTCTCGCTCAAGCACCGCGAGTACGTCGAGGCCGCCAAGGTGGGCGGGGCGCGCTCCTGGCGCATCCTCACCCGGGAGATCCTGCCGAACGTCTCCGGCCCGATCATCGCCTACACCACCCTGCTCATCCCCGGCATGATCGCCACCGAGGCCGCGCTCAGCTACCTCGGCGTGGGCGTCCGCCCGCCGACCGCGTCCTGGGGCCAGATGATCGCCGAGAGCATCGTGCACTACGAGACCGACCCGACCTACTTCCTGATCCCGACCGTCTTCCTGTTCGTCGCCGTGCTCGCGTTCACGCTGCTCGGGGACGCGCTGCGGGACATCCTCGACCCCCGGGGAGGCCGGTCGTGATCCTCTACCTCGGCCGCCGCCTGCTCGGCGTGGTGGGCATCCTGCTCGCCATCTGCGCCATCACCTTCACCATCTTCTACCTGCTGCCCAACGACCCGGCCGCGGCCGCCTGCGGCAAGACCTGCAGCCCCGAGCGGCTCGCCGACGTCAAGGCGGCGATGGGCCTGGACAAGCCGGTCTGGGACCAGTTCCTCGCCTACCTCGGCGGCATCTTCGCCGGCCGCGACTACGGCTCCGGCCCCAGCACGGTGCACTGCGGCTTCCCCTGCCTCGGCTACTCCTACGAGTACGGGCTGCCGGTGTGGGACCTGCTCACCGACCGCCTGCCGGTCTCCATCTCGCTGGCGCTCGGCGCGGCCGTGCTCTGGCTGGTCCTCGGCCTCGGCACGGGCGTCACCTCGGCGCTGCGCAAGGGCAGGCCGGTCGACAAGACGCTGATGGTGCTGTCCGTCGGCACCGCCTCGCTGCCGGTCTACTTCACCTCGATCATGCTGATCTGGGGCCTGGTCAGGACGGCCGGCGTGCTGCCCTACCCGGCGTACCACAAGTTCACCGAGAACCCGCTGGAGTGGGGCTCCAACCTGCTGCTGCCGTGGATCGCGCTGGCCCTGCTGTACGCGGCCATGTACGCCCGGCAGAGCCGCAACTCGATGATCGAGGCGATGGCCGAGCCGTACATCCGCACCGCCAGGGCCAAGGGCCTGCCGGCGCGGACGGTCACCGTCAAGCACGGGCTGCGCGCCGGGATGACGCCGATCCTGACCATCTTCGGGATGGACCTCGGCGGCCTGCTGGCCGGCGCGGTCATCACCGAGTCGATCTTCGGCCTGCCCGGCGTCGGCCGGCTGTTCTACGACGGCCTGGCCCGCTCCGACCAGCCCGTCATCCTCGGCGTCACCCTGCTCGCGGCCTTCTTCATCGTCGCGGCGAACCTGCTGGTCGACCTGCTGTACGCGTTCGTCGACCCGAGAGTGAGGTACTGATGACCAGGCTGTTGGAGGTCGAGGACCTCAAGGTCGCCTTCGACACCCCGCGCGGCACGGTCCGGGCGGTGGACGGGATCTCCTTCGCCGTCGAGTCCGGGCGGACCCTCGGGCTGGTCGGCGAGTCGGGCAGCGGGAAGTCCGTCACCTCGCTCGCCGTCATGGGACTGCACCGCGGCGCCACCGTCACCGGCTCGATCCGGCTGAACGGCCAGGAACTGGGCGGCCTGGGGGAGCGCGAGCTGGGCACCGTCCGGGGCCGCAGGATCGCGATGATCTTCCAGGACCCGCTGTCCAGCCTGCACCCCTTCTACACCGTCGGGGAGCAGATCGCCGAGCACTACCGGGTCCACTTCAAGGCCAACCGCAAGGCCGGACGGGCCAGGGCGGTGGAGATGCTGGCCGAGGTCGGCATCCCGGAGCCGGCCCGCCGGGTCGACGAGTACCCGCACCAGTTCTCCGGCGGCATGCGCCAGCGCGTCATGATCGCCATGGCGCTGGCCTGCGAACCCGAACTGCTGATCGCCGACGAGCCCACCACGGCGCTCGACGTCACCGTCCAGGCGCAGATCCTCGACCTGATCGCCCGGATCCAGCAGGAGCGCGGCCTCGGCGTCGTGATGATCACCCACGACCTGGGCGTGGTCGCCCGGGTCGCCCACGAGGTGCTGGTCATGTACGGCGGCCGGGCCGCCGAACAGGCCCCGGTGGAACGGCTGTTCGCGCAACCCGCGCACCCGTACACCCGCGGCCTGCTGGACTCGCTGCCACGCCTGGACGACACCGACGACGCCCCGCTGCGGGCCATCCCCGGCAGCCCGCCGTCGCTGATCGCCCCCGCCCCCGGCTGCTCCTTCGCCCCGCGCTGCGCCCGCACCGCCGCCGCGTCCGCCGAGGAGCACGCCCGCTGCCTGGGCGAGCGCCCGCTGCTCGGCGTGCTCGCCCCGGGCCACCAGACCGCCTGTCACCTGCCACTGGTGCCGGAAGGGGTGCTGTGATGACCACACCTTCGACGAAGGACGTACCGCCGGCTCCGCTGCTGTCCGTCCGGGACCTGGTGAAGACCTTCCCCGGCCGGCGCTCCCGCACCGGCCGGCCGGGCGCACCGGTCCGGGCGGTGGACGGGGTGAGCTTCGACGTCGGCGCGGGGGAGACGCTCGGCCTGGTCGGCGAGTCCGGCTGCGGCAAGTCCACCACCGGCCGGATGATCGTCCGGCTGCTCGACCCGACCTCGGGCACCGTCACCTTCGACGGCACCGAGATCGGCGGGCTCTCCCAGGCCCGGCTGCGGCCGCACCGGCGCGACCTCCAGATGGTCTTCCAGGACCCGTACTCCTCGCTCAACCCCCGGCAGACGGTCGCCCGGATCATCTCCGAGCCGCTGCTGGTCCAGGGCGAGAGCGCGGCGGCGGCGCGCAAGCGGGCCGCCGAGCTGATGGAACTGGTCGGGCTGATCCCCGAGCACCTGGACCGCTACCCGCACGAGTTCTCCGGCGGCCAGGCCCAGCGCATCGGCATCGCCCGCTCGCTGGCCACCTCGCCGCGGCTGGTGATCGCCGACGAACCCGTCTCCGCGCTGGACGTCTCCATCCAGGCCCAGGTGGTCAACCTGATGGAGCGGCTCCAGCAGGAACTGGGACTGGCGTACGTGTTCATCGCGCACGACCTCTCGGTGGTCAAGCGGGTCTGCGACCGGGTCGCGGTGATGTACCTGGGCCGGATCGTGGAGATCGGCGACAAGGCCGAGGTGTACGGCAGCCCCGCGCACCCGTACACCAGGGCGCTGCTGTCGGCCGTGCCGCTGCCGGACCCGGAGGCGGAGCGGACCAGGGAGCGGATCGTGCTGCTCGGCGACCCGCCGAGCCCGGCGGCCCCGCCGCCCGGCTGCTCCTTCCACCCGCGCTGCCCGAAGGCGCAGGACCTGTGCCGGACCGAGCGGCCGCTGCTGAGGATCGCCGGGCCCGGCGAGCGGCAGGCGGCCTGCCACTTCCCGGAGGGCTGAGCCGGCGCCCACAGACCCCCGGTCGGACGCGGCGGGGAACCCTGCGAGGGCCGCGTCCGACCGGGTTCCACCCACCCTTCCCCCTGCCCGTCCGCGGGCCCGCCCGTTCACTCCTCGACGGGCAGCAGGCCGTCCTCGGGGAGCAGCCGTCGGGGGCCCGGGCCCTCGGCGGCCAGTTCGTCCCCGGGGTTGAGCACCCGGCAGCGGCGCAGCGACACGCAGCCGCAGCCGATGCAGCCGGTCAGCTCCTCCTCCAGCCGCTCCAGTTCGGCCCGGCGGGCGCGCAGTTGCTCGGCCCAGTGCCGGGAGATGCGCTCCCAGTCGTGCTTGCCGGGCATCCGGTCCTCGGGCAGGCCGGTGAAGACCTCGGCGACCTCGGAGAGCGGGATGCCGAGCCGCTTGGCGACCAGGATGAGCGAGATCCGGCGCAGCACGTGCCGCCGGTAGCGCCGCTGGTTGCCCGCGGTGCGTTCGGCGGAGATCAGCCCCTGGTCCTCGTAGAAGCGCACCGCCGAGGTGGCGATCCCGGCCCGCCGGGCCACCTCGCCGACGCTCAGCAGATCGACCGGCGCGGTGGTCATGGCGGCTCCTTGACTTCAAGTTCTGTTGAAGTCCTAGCGTACCGGACGTGACCGAATCAGCCGCCGTCCAGAACCACACCACCGCCGCCGAGCTGGATGGTTACCCCCCGGAGCCGCCGTCCGCCGGGGCCTCCGGCGGGTGGCGCGAACTCTTCTCCCGCCGGTACGCCGCCGCCGCCTCGATCCTGGCCGGCGGCGTCGCGCTGTACGCGATGAACCTCTACTTCACCGCCGCGCTGATGCCCTCGATCGTGGGCGACATCGGCGGCGGGCGGTACTACGCGTGGGTGGCCACCGGCTTCCTGATGGCCGCCGTCATCGCCTCGATGCTGGTCAGCCGGCTGCTGGACCGCCTCGGCGCGGCCCGGGCCTACGTGCTGGGCTTCCTGGTCTTCGGCGCCGGCGCGGTGGTCAACGCGCTCAGCCCGTCGATGGCGGCGCTGATCCTCGGCCGGGTGGTGCAGGGCCTCGGCGGCGGGCTGGTGGCCGGGCTCGGCTACGCCGTGATCCGCAGCGCGCTGCCGGAGCGGCTGTGGACCAGGGCGGCCGGGCTGGTCTCCGCGATGTGGGGCGTCGGCACCCTGGTCGGGCCGTCGCTGGGCGGGCTGTTCGCCCAGCTCGGCGCCTGGCGCTGGGCGTACGTCCTGCTGCTGGCCGCCGCGCTGGTGCTGGCCGTCCTGGCCCGCCGGGTGCTGCCCGGGCGCTCCGGCGCCGGGCACGGAAGCGGCCCGGTGCCGCTGCCCTCGCTGCTGCTGCTCACCCTGGCGGCGGCCGCCTTCAGCGTCAGCTCGACCGTGCCGGGCGGCCGGCCGACGGCGCTCTGCCTGCTCGCCGGGGCGGCGCTGCTGGCCGGCTTCGCGGCGGTCGAGCGGCGCGCGGCGGCGACGGTGCTGCCGCAGCAGACCTACCGGCCGGGCAACCCGCTGAAGTGGCTCTACCTGACCGTCGCGGTGCTCTGCGCGGGCGTGGTGGCGGAGAACTTCATCCCGCTGTTCGGCCAGCGGCTGGGCGGCCTCGGCCCGCTGGTGGCCGGGTTCCTCGGCGCCGCCATCTCGGCCGGCTGGACCACCGCCCAGCTGTTCAGCGTCGGGATCGAGTCGGCCCGCGGCCGGGCCCTGGCGGTCCGCGCCGCCCCGCTGGTGCTGGTCGGCGGCCTGCTGGTGTACGGGCTGACCCAGACCGGGCACGCCTCCGGGCCGCGGGTGGTGCTCTGGGCGGTGGCGCTGTTCGCCGCCGGCACCGGGATCGGGCTGGCCTTCCCGCACCTGAGCGTGGCCGCGATGCGCAGCAGCAGCGACCGGGCCGAGGGCGGCAAGGCGGCCGCGGCGATCAACACCACCCAGCTGATCGCCTTCTCGGTGACCTCGGCGCTGGCCGGCACCCTGGTCAACCTGGGCGGGGACAGCCCGGTCGACTCGGCCCGGTACATGACCTTCGGGATCGCCGCGATCACCGTCCTGGGGGTGGCCACCGCCGCGCGCACCGCGCGCAGCCTGGGGCGCTGAGGCGCCCGGGCCCATGAGCAGGCCCCGGATCCCTTTTCGTCGGGGGGATCCGGGGCCTTTCGCACGTTCGCCGGGCCGGGAGGCTACGGCTCAGGGGCTACGGGTCAGGAGGCCGGGCCCACCCGGACGGTGGTGATCTTCCCGCCCTGGGACTCCCGGACGACCTCGATCTTCGTGTTGGTGTCCGGCACCTTCACCGTCAGCTGCGGCGTGGCCGCGTCGCCGTACACCCCGGTGTGGTCGTTGAACGCCGGGATGGCCGGCTTGGCCGGGATGCGCACCGCGGTGCCGCCCTTGTGCAGGGTGAACGGCGTGGTCGGCTTGAGCGAGAAGGTCGCGTCGTAGGTCTGCGCCCGCCCGTTGACCAGCGTGCCGTCGGCGAAGCGGATCGGCGCCGGGCGGGCGTCGACCGGCAGGATCAGCCCGCCGCCGGGGTGGTCCTTGGTGTTGTTGTCACCGTACGAGGTGTCCCACAGCCAGATCAGGACGCCCTCCTGGTACGGGTAGTTGTCCACCACGTTGGCCTTGCCCGCGACGCCGCTGTAGCCGAAGTTGTACGGGCCGGTCTTCAGGAACGACCCGTAGCCGGTGTAGCGGCGGTTCTCGGCGAGGTACGCCCGCGGGTGCTGCTTGACGGCGGTGCGGCCGGTGATGACCGTGAAGCCGCCGGCCGTCCAGCCGCCGGTGCCGTTCTCGGCGCCGTCGGCGAACAGTTCGGCGCCGCCGGCGGTGGCCTTCACGGCGTCCACCAGCACGCCCCTGCCGTGGGTGTTGCTGTCCGAGGTGACGTGGAAGCGCAGCCGGACCTGCCGGCCGAGGTAGCCGTCCAGCGGGATGTGCAGCTGCTTGTAGCTGCCGGAACTGCCGCTCAGTCCGGGGGTGTTGGCGCTGGTGTTGCCGATCGGGGCGCCGTCCACGGTGCCGCCGAGGGCGGTCCAGTGCTTGCCCTCGTCGGTGGAGGCCTCGACGGTGAGGAAGTCGTAGTCCTGCTCGGTGTCGTACCAGACCGCCGCGTCCAGGGCGGCCGGTCCCGCGGCGGTGCGCAGGTCGACGTCCCGGGTCAGCGAGTTGTCGAGGTTGTCGCCGGTGTCGCTCCACCACTGCCTGCCGCCCTCGTACGGGTCGGCGAGGTCGGTGCGGGTGGTGCCGTCCGGCAGGTGCACCAGGACGGCCTGCGCCTGGTCGGTGTTGTAGCTGCTCACCCCGAGGGCGTGGGTGGAGCGGGTGGCGGCCTGGGCCTCGTCGTAGTCGAGCCAGCCGAACTGGAGCTTGCTCCAGGCGTCGAGGTCGCCGGGGTAGCCGCCGGTGGTGTTCGGGCCCTTGCCCAGGTACGAGCCGGAGGACATCAGCGACCAGAAGTTGACGCTGTTGTCACCGCCGTTGGTGGGGTACAGGTCGGGCAGGCCGAGGTTGTGGCCGAACTCGTGGGCGAACAGGCCGACGCCGCTGTTCTCGCCTGCCTGGACGTAGTCGTAGACGTACAGGCCGGTGTCGCCGACCGGGGCGCCGCCGATCTTGTTGCCCTCCGGGCCGGTCTGCCCGGTCGCGTCCGGGAAGGTCCAACTGCGGTGCGCCCACAGCGCGTCGGCGCCCTGGGCGCCGCCGCCCCAGGTCTCGTCGACGCCCGCGTGCACCACGACGACGTTGTCCAGGTAGCCGTCCGGCTGTGCGAACTCGCCGTCCTTGTCGTGGTCGTAGCGGTCGTAGACGTCGTACTGGGCGAGCTGCGCCTTGATGTCGGCGGCCGGGCGGCCCTTGGCGACCTCGCCGTCGTACCAGGCCTTGACGGCGTCCCGGATGAACTCCTGGCCCTGGGTCCAGGCGCCGGAGCCCTGCGGGCCCTTGTTGCTGCCGTAGCGGGCCTCGTTGTGCGGGACGGTGACCCAGTCGCTGACGGTGCCCTGGACGTCGTAGCGGCCGGAGGACTGGGTGCGGTAGTAGTTGCGCATGGACACGGCACCGGGCGTGTCGTCGAAGAACATCTTCTGGTAGTAGGCGCGGTCGAAGTTCTGCGACCACAGGGTGTGGTTGTCGTCCTTGCCGGGCTTGGGGATCTGGTTGTGGACCGGTCCGGGGGTGCCGCCGTAGCGGGGCTGGCCGTTCCACTGGGTGGTGTTGTCCACCTCGTCGCCGAACTGGGCGAGGATCACGAAGACCTTGTCCGTGCGCTGGTGCGCGAGCTGGACGTAGTCGTTGCCGATCTTCACCTTCTCCGGGGCCCGCTTGCCGGCGGCCTTGGCGGCGGCGCCCTGGTCGAGGGCGCCCTTGTTGAGCTGTTCCAGGGCCTTGCCGCGCAGCGCCTGGCGTTCGCGCTCCTGCGGGGCCATCGGGGCGGGCGGGGCCTCGGCGCCCTCCGGGGCGTCGGAGGCCGCGGTGGCGGTGAGGGAGATCGGGGGAGCGGCCTGGGCGGGGGTGCCCAGCAAGGTGGCCGCTATCGCGCCGGTGGTGAGCGCGGCGGCGAGGGCCGCGGACAGTCTGCGCAACTGACCGGTCCTTTCCGGAAGATGGGGGTGCTTCGACATCGGTAAGGTGAAGCGCAGGTAATATTTCACATGTCACGGGTTACGTGGAAGAGGTGTGAAACAAGCGAACGGGCGCCGCACCCGGAGGTGCGACGCCCGTTCGACTGCCGGACCGTCAGCCGGTGGTGTAGTCCAGCGTCACGCTGATCGCCACCAGGGCGCCGTACACCACCGCGAGGGGGGTCCGCCCGGTGGCGTGCAGGGCGAGCGCGCCGGTGCCGAGGACCAGCAGCTTGACCACGATCTCGGCGGCCAGGGGCAGCCGGAAGGCCGGCCCGCCGGCGGCCAGGAACAGGCCCCAGAGGACGGCCGCCAGGGCCGGCGCGCCGAGCCCGAGCAGCAGCCGCGGCCCCAGGCCGGAGCCGGTCCCGAACCCCCAGTAGCCGAGCGCGGCGAGGAGGCCGAGTTCCAGTCCGAAGGCGAGGCCGGCGTGGCCGACGGCCAGTGGGGTCCACTGCCGCTGTCCGATCGGTCCTGGTCGGTCGATCCTCATCCGCGTTCTCCCCGTCGCTCCGCTCCGCCCCGGCCGGGCGGTGATCACGCGGAGTGTCGCAGTCCGGCCGGAGGGGTGCAACGGGTCATCCCAACGAGGCGCGCAGGAAGGCGAGTTCGGCTTGGGCCAGCTGCTCGCCCAGCCCGCCCGGGGTCATGTGGGTGACTCCGGGCAGTGGCAGCACGGTGTGCGGGCGTCCCGCCCTGACGAGCTCCTGGGAGAGCAGCAGGGTGTGCGAGGGGTGGACGTTGTCGTCCGCCAGCCCGTGGATCAGCAGCAGCGGCCTGCTCAGGCCGGGCGCGTCGGTGAGCAGGCAGTCGTCGTAGCCCTCCGGGTTGTCCTGCGGCAGGCCGAGGTAGCGCTCGGTGTACGCGGTGTCGTAGAGCCGGAAGTCGGTGGGCGGGGCGCCCGCGCAGGCGGCGTGGAAGACGTCGGGGCGGCGCAGCACGGCGAGCGCCGCGAAGTAGCCGCCGTACGACCAGCCGCGCACGCCGACCCGGCCGAGGTCGAGGTCGGGGTGGGTGGCCGCGAGCGCGTGCAGGGCGTCGGCCTGGTCGTCCAGCGCCACCTGGGAGAAGCGGCGGAAGATGGTGCGGCTGAAGTCGGGGGAGACGAACGGGGTGCCGCCGTTGTCGGTGGTGACCACCGCGAAACCCTGGTCGGCCCACCACTGCTTGAGCTGCCAGCGGCGCGGCTCGGCGGCCACCGCCTGGTAGCCGGGGCCGCCGTAGACGTCCAGCAGGACGGGCAGCCGCCGGCCGGGGACGTGGTCGCGCGGGTACACCACGGCGGTGGGCAGGGCGCGCTCGGTGACCCGGGCGAGCCGCGGCTCGACCCGGTGGGGCAGCATGGCGCTGAGGTCGGTGAGCGGAATCTCGTGGCCGTCGCGGCTGATGACGCGCCGGACGCCGTCGGCGGTGGCCGAGGTCAGCAGCAGGGTGTCGGCGGCGGCGAGGGCCATGTGCAGGCCGGGGCCGGCGGTGAGCCGCTCGGGCGCGCCGCCGTCCGGGTCGACCAGGTGGACGTACTGGTGGAACGGGTCGCCCTCGCCGGTCTCGCAGAGCAGCCGGCCGTGCAGGGTGCCGACTACCCGGCGGATCTGGAGCCCGGTGGTGTCCAGCGGCTTGCCGTCCAGCGCGAGGCCGCGGGCCTGCGGGGTGTCGAGGACGGTGAGCAGCCGGCCGTCGGCCAGCCGGTCGGGGGTGCCGGGCAGGTCGTCCACCCAGAACTCGTCGGTGGTGCGGGAGAGTTCGGTGGTCACGCCGGTGGCCGGGTCGGCGCTCAGCAGCAGCACGTTCTGCTGGAGGCGGTCGGCGACGGTGAGCAGCACCTCCTCGGTGGAGGCCCAGGAGGCGGCGCAGACGTACGGGAACTCCTCGCGGTCCCAGCGCAGCGGGACCCGGCCGCCGTCGAGGCCGAGCACCCAGAACTGGACGTCCGCGTTGGGGCCGCCGGCCTGCGGGTAGGCGAAGTCCTCGGGCGCCTCGCCGGGGTGGGCCGGGTCGGCGAAGTACCGTCGGGGGACGGCGGATTCGTCCACCCGGGCGGCCAGCAGCGCGCCGCCGTCCGGGCGCCACCAGTGGCCGCGGGCGCGGCCCAGCTCCTCGGCGGCGGCGAACTCGGCGACGCCCCAGCGGGCGCCGTCGGCGGGGGAGAGCGGTTCGAGGCCGGGGGTGACGTACAGGGCGTCTTCGGCGACGTAGGCGACGCGCTGCCCGGTGGCGTCCGGCCGGGGGTCGAACGCGGGCCCGGCGACCGGAAGTTCGTCGCTGGTGCCGGTGGTGGTGTCGGTGCGGAACAGCCGGCCGTCCAGGGTGAAGACGGCGGTGGCGAGGTCGGCGGTGGCGGCGTAGGTGCCGATCCCGGCGGCGACCAGCCGGATGCGCTCGCGCAGCCGGCGCTCGACGGCGGGCAGGTCGTCGCGCCGGCCGGTGCGGCCGGGCAGCAGCGCGGCCGGGTCCGCGACCAGGCGTTCGTCGCCGGTGGCGGTGTCGAGCAGGTGGAGGCGGTCGACCGGGTCCTCGGGACCGGCCGATCGGAGCAGCAGCAGCCGGGTACCGTCCTCGGCGAAGGTGTACGCACGCGGTGCGCCGAAGGTGAACCGACCGGTACGGGCGCTGAGGGCAAGGAAGGCGTCGGTGATGGTCACGGCCTGATGGTGGTCGCGCGGTGCGCGTTCCGACCAGTAGTCTGTCATGTGAAATGTCACACACTAGTGTGAGTGTCAGCCAGCGGAGGAAACCGTGATCGACGACCTGCGGACCGCCCAGCCCCCCGCACCGCTGCCCGCCGCCGACGGGCTGTTCAGCGTGTCGCCGCGGACCGCGCACCTGAACCACGGCTCGTTCGGCGCCGTGCCCATACCGGTGCAGCGGGCGCAGGAGCGGCTGCGGATCGAGCACGAGCAGGACCCGGACGGCTTCTTCGCCGACCTGCCGGCCCGGATCGCCGCCGCCCGGGCCCTGCTCGCCGCCGAGCTGGACACCGACCCGGAGCGGCTCGCGCTGGTCGCCAACGTCACCGAGGCGGTCGCGATCGCCCTCGACAGCATCCCGTTCGCACCCGGCGACCGGATCCTGGTCACCGACCACGGCTACGGCGCGGTGACCCAGGCCGCCGTCCGCAAGGCCGCCGAGACCGGCGCCGAGGTCGTGGTGGCCAGGGTGCCGCTGGAGGCGCCGGACGAGCAGGCCGTCCGGGAGGCGGTGCTGGACGCCGTGGAAGGGCGGACCACCGTCGCGATCCTGGACCAGCTCACCTCGCCCACCGCCCGCCTGGTGGCCGGCCCGGCCCTGCTCGCCGACCTGCGCGCCCGCGGCGTGACCACCGTGGTGGACGGCGCCCACGCGCCCGGGATGCTGCCAGCCCCGATCGACCCGAACGCCGACTTCTGGTTCGGCAACCTGCACAAGTGGGCCTTCGCCCCGCGCGCCACCGGCGTGCTCGCCGTCCGTCCCGAGTGGACCGCCCGGGTGCGCCCGCTGGCGCTGTCCTGGGAGCACGACAAGGGCTTCCCCGGCAGCGTCGAGTGGCGCGGCACCTGCGACTACACGCCCTGGCTGGCCGCCCCGGCCGGCTTCGGGCTGCTGCGCGGACTCGGCCACGCGGAGGTGGCGGCCCACAACACCGCGCTCGCCGGGTACGGCCGCCGGGTGCTGGCCGAGCGGACCGGCCTGGCGCCGCTGCCCGGGACGCCCGGGGTGTGGATGAGCACCGTCCGGCTGCCCGCCGGGTACGGCGAGACCGAGCCGCAGGTGAAGGCGCTGATGGCCGAGGTGTGGCACCGGCTCGGCACCCGGATCGCCGTCCGTCCGTGGGCCGGCGGCGGGGTGCTGCGGGTCAGCGCCCAGCTGTACAACCGGGCGGCGGAGTACGAGCGGCTGGCGGACGGCCTGGCGGAGCTGCTGAAGGGGTAGCCGCACCGGCCGCGGAGACCGCGTCGGGGTCAGATCTCCAGCGCGAGTTCGATCCGCTTGAGGTGGTGCCTGGCCATCGCCAGGTTGGAGCGGCCGCGGTTGAGCGCCAGGTAGAGGAACAGCCCGCGGCCGCCGGGCGTCGTGAGCGGCCGGACCATGTGGTACTGGTGGGTCAGTGTGATCAGCATGTCCTCGATCTCGTTGTCGAGAAGGTTGAGCGCCTCCAGCGCGCGCATCTTGGCGCGGACCACGTCGGTGTTCCCGGCCGCGGCGACGTTGAGGTCCAGCTCGCCGCCGTCCCCGAGGCTGCCGAGCGCCATGCCGCTGCCGTAGTCGACCAGGGCGACGCCGATGGCGCCCTCGATCGCCATGGCCTCCTTGAGGGACGTCTCCAGGTTCGCCATCGTGGCTGTCCTCCCGCGTGTCGGTGGCTGTTCCGTGACCGTGACGACGGTAGGGAGCACCGGCGGATTCCACCGGGGATGACCGGAGACGTTCGAACCCTGCCCCGTTCCGATCACTTGAGGACATCGGCCACCATGGATCTGAGAGAGGAGTGATCTCGGGAGTGACAGCGGGGAGTGATTCCGTCGCACGGAAAAACGGTGCTATCGATGTCGGTCCTCCCGGGTAACCTCTCGCTGAGATGCGAGATCACACCAACCACACCCGGACGGCGATGAACACCCCCGATCCAGAGCCCCAGGACGACCAGGAGCTCGGCCCCGCCGAGGCGTACGCGGCCAGTCGTCGCCGGGCCCAGGAGCAGGCCACCGCCCTGTACGGCTTCCAGCAGCTGTACGACTTCCCGCTGGACGACTTCCAGCTGGAGGCCTGCGAGACGCTGGAGGCCGGCTCCGGCGTCCTGGTCGCCGCCCCCACCGGCTCGGGGAAGACCATCGTCGGCGAGTTCGCCGTGCACCTGGCCCTGGCCGCCGGTCGCAAGTGCTTCTACACCACGCCGATCAAGGCGCTCTCCAACCAGAAGTACGGCGACCTGGTCAAGCGCTACGGCGCCGCCAAGGTCGGCCTGCTCACCGGTGACAACACCGTCAACGGCGACGCACCCGTGGTGGTCATGACCACCGAGGTGCTGCGCAACATGCTCTACGCGGGCTCCAGCACCCTCGACGGCCTCGGCTACGTCGTGATGGACGAGGTGCACTACCTCGCCGACCGCCTCCGCGGCGCCGTCTGGGAGGAGGTCATCATCCACCTCCCCGAGTCGGTCACCCTCGTCTCGCTCTCCGCGACCGTCTCCAACGCCGAGGAGTTCGGCGACTGGCTGGACACCGTGCGCGGCGGCACCAAGGTGATCGTCTCCGAGACCCGCCCCGTGCCGCTGTGGCAGCACGTGATGGCCGGCAACCGGATGTACGACCTGTTCGCCGACCCCGACCGGGACGGCCGCCCCAAGCACAGCCTCAAGAACCCCGGCAAGGCCGTCAACCCCGAGCTGGTCAGGCTCGCCCGCTCCGAGCTCGACCGCAACCCGCGCGACCGCTTCACCCGCGGCCGGGGCCGCTCGATGCCCAACGGCCGTCCCGGCCGGGTCTGGACGCCGGGCCGGGTGGACGTCATCGACCGGCTCGACGCCGAGGGCCTGCTGCCCGCGATCACCTTCATCTTCAGCCGGGCCGGCTGCGAGGCCGCCGTCCAGCAGTGCCTCAGCTCCGGCCTGCGGCTCAACAAGGACTCCGACCGCGCCCGGGTCAGGGCCATCGTCGAGGAGCGCTGCGCCGACATCCCCGACGAGGACCTGCACGTCCTCGGCTACTTCGAGTGGCTGGACGGGCTGGAGCGCGGCATCGCCGCCCACCACGCCGGGATGCTGCCCAGGTTCAAGGAGGTGGTCGAGGAGCTCTTCGTGAAGGGCCTGGTCAAGGCCGTCTTCGCGACCGAGACCCTGGCGCTCGGCATCAACATGCCCGCCCGCTCGGTGGTCATGGAGAAGCTGGTCAAGTGGAACGGCGAGACCCACGCCGACATCACCCCCGGCGAGTACACCCAGCTCACCGGCCGGGCCGGGCGGCGCGGCATCGACGTCGAGGGCCACGCCGTGGTGCTCTGGCAGCGCGGCCTCGACCCGGAGGCGCTGGCCGGCCTGGCCGGCACCCGCACCTACCCGCTGAAGTCCTCGTTCCGGCCCTCGTACAACATGGCCGTCAACCTGGTCTCCCAGTTCGGCCGGCACCGCTCGCGCGAGCTGCTGGAGACCTCCTTCGCCCAGTTCCAGGCGGACCGCTCGGTGGTCGGCATCGCCCGCCAGGTGCAGCGCAACGAGGAGGGCCTGGACGGCTACCGCGAGTCGATGACCTGCCACCTCGGCGACTTCGACGCGTACATGGAGCTGCGCCGCAAGCTCAAGGACCGGGAGAACGAGCTGGCCCGCGAGGGCAGCAGCCAGCGCCGCTCGGCCGCCGCCGAGTCGATCGAGCAGCTCAAGCCGGGCGACGTCATCCACGTGCCCACCGGCAAGTTCGCCGGCCTCGCCCTGGTCCTCGACCCGGGCCTGCCGCCGGTCAACCGCTCCGGCCGGGGCGGTCCGCGCCACCCCGACTTCCAGGACGGCCCGCGCCCGGTGGTGCTCACCGCCGAGCGGCAGGTCAAGCGGCTCGCCATGATCGACTTCCCGCACCCGGTCGTCGCGATCGAGCGCCTGCGCATCCCCAAGTCCTTCAACCCGCGCAGCCCGCAGTCCCGGCGCGACCTCGCCTCGGCACTGCGCACCAAGGCCGGCCACCTGGAGCCCGAGCGGTTCCGGCGCGGCCGCGCGGCCGCCGCCGACGACCCGGAGATCACCCGGCTGCGCACCGAACTGCGCCAGCACCCCTGCCACGGCTGCTCCGACCGCGAGGACCACGCCCGCTGGGCCGAGCGCTACCACCGGCTGCACCGCGACACCGAACTGCTGGAACGCCGGATGCGCTCGCGCACCCACACCATCGCCCGCACCTTCGACCGGGTCTGCGGGCTGCTCACCGACCTCGGCTACCTGAGCGGCGACACCGTCACCGACGACGGCAAGCGGCTCGGCCGGCTCTACGGCGAACTCGACCTGCTCGCCTCCGAGTGCATCCGCGAGGGCGTCTGGAGCGGCCTGGCCGCCGCCGAACTCGCCGCCTGCGCCTCGGCGCTGGTGTACGAGGCGCGCCAGTCCGACGACGCCGGCGCCCCCCGGGTGCCGGAGGGCGCGGCCAAGGAGGCGCTCGGCAAGATGGTCCGGATCTGGGGCCACCTGGACGCCCTGGAGGAGCAGCACCGGATCAACACCGCCGAGGGCGTCGGCCAGCGCGAGCCCGACCTGGGCTTCGCCTGGGTCGCCTACCGCTGGGCGCTCGGCCACAACCTCGACCAGGTGCTGCGCGACGCCGAGATGCCGGCCGGCGACTTCGTCCGCTGGACGAAGCAGCTGATCGACGTCCTGGGCCAGATCCAGGACGCCGCCGGCGAGGACGTGGAGCTTCGCAGGACCGCCCGCAAGGCCGTCGACGGCCTCCGCCGCGGCATCATCGCCTACTCCTCGGTGGGCTGACCGGACCGCGCCGCAGGGGCCCGCCCGCTCACCCGAGCGCGCGGGCCCTTGCGCATGCCCGGTGACAAGCCGGCCGAAGCCGCCGGTGCCTCATGGGGCCCCGGCGGCTACCCCACCCCCACCCCCACCCCCTGTGCGGCTTCGGCTTCGCCTCGCCGTCTTGGCCTTCATGATGGTGCGCGGGAAGTCGGCCCAGCCGACTTCCCGGGGCGAACGAGACATCTGGCTTTGGTGCCCTCGCTCGATCCGAGCGAGGGCACCGACCACAATCCCCGTGCCGCGCTGATGAGGGGTCAGCTCGTGAGCGACCGGTGTTCGACCAGGGGCCCGGCGTCGGCGAGGTGGCCGAAGGCGGGGGCGGGGGCGGCTTCGGGAGCGGCGTCGGGGGCGGGACGGTCCTCCCGGCGGGTGGCGACGGTCAGGCAGGCCGCGATCAGCACGACGTTCTTGAGGATGTACTGCCCCTCCAGCGTCGGGACGGGCGGGATGCCGTGCACCCACACGTCGTCCGGCAGCAGGACGAGCGTCGCGAAGACGCCGGCCATGTGCACGAAGAACACCGCCAGGACGACGCGGAGCAGCAGTCCGGTGACCAGCCCGGCCCCGATGGCGACCTCCATGAGGGCCAGCAGCGGCCGTGAGACGCCGGGCGGCACCAGGTCGAAGGTCAGCAGGCTCATGCAGCGGGTGGCGAGGTCCTCGGCGGGGCTGGCTCCCGGGAGGAACTTGAGCACCCCGAACCAGAGGTACACCACCCCGACGCTGGCCCGCAGGACTCCGGGGGCCACCCGCCGGTAGCCGCGGGAGAACTCCGCGGCCCCGCGTCTGCCCGTCCGCACCACCTGTGCGAGATGCGACTCCATCCGCCCCTCCTTCAGATCCTTTCAGGTTCCCCGGCTCCGAGGAGGACGGGGGAACACCGTGGCCGGCTGGATCCGGGTGAGGGGTGGCCCGGAATTCCGCAGCTTAGCGCCCGGGTGTCGCGGCGGATAGGTTCATGGTCCTGTCCGATGATCGGACGGAAATCGTCGGCCGACGCGGACTTCTGGCGGTATGTCGGCAGCACGAAGGGGCCCCGTACATTCGTATCGAATGTACGGGGCCCCTTCAGCGTGCGGCGGCTCAGCGGGTGGCGAGGGCCTCCAGGAGACGGTCCAGGGAGGTGCCGAGGCCCCAGCGGGTGGCGAGGTGTTCCAGGGTCATCGGGTCGAGCGGCTCGGTCGGCAGGGCCGGGTCGAAGGCGGGCAGCGGGGCGTCGTCGGCGACCCGGACGACGGTGGGGGCGACGTCCAGGTAGGCGGCGCCTTCGACGATGTTGCGGCGGCGGGCCGGGGTGAGCCTGGAGCCGGGGTCGAGGGCGGCGGCGCGGATCGCCGCGAGGTCGCCGTACTCGTTGATCAGCTGGGCGGCGGTCTTCTCGCCGATGCCCTTGACCCCGGGCAGGCCGTCCGACGGGTCCCCGCGCAGGGCGGCCATGTCGGCGTACCGGTCGCCGCGGACGCCGTACTTCTCCAGCAGCACCGCGTCGTCGGTGATCTGGAGGTTGCCCATGCCCTTGACCGGGTAGAGCACGGTGATCCCGCGGTCGTCGTCGACCAGCTGGAAGAGGTCGCGGTCGCCGGTGACGATCTGCACCGGCCCGGTGGCGCGGGCGGTGAGGGTGCCGATCACGTCGTCCGCCTCGTAGCCGGGGGAGCCGACCCGGGCGATGCCCAGCGCGTCCAGCACCTGCTCGATCACCGGGACCTGCGGGGCGAGCGTGTCGGGCACCTCCTCCTCGCCGTCCTCGGCCGCCTCGGCGACCCGGTGGGTCTTGTACGAGGGCACCAGGTCCACCCGCCACTGCGGGCGCCAGTCGGCGTCCATGCAGGCGACGAGTTCCTCGGGGCGGTGGTCGTGGACCAGCCGGGCGATGAAGTCCAGCAGCCCGCGGACGGCGTTGACCGGCTCACCCTGCGGCGAGCGCAGGGTGTCCGGTACGCCGAAGTAGGCCCGGAAGTACAGGCTGGCGGAGTCGAGCAGCATCAGTCGCGGTGCGGTCACGTCACAGATCATGCCGCACCGCGACGACAGGAGGGCGACTTCAGTGCTCGTGCGGTCCGGCGCGGTGGACCGGGCCGTGGGCGTCGGCGCAGTGCTCGGCGTCGACGGCGGGATCGCCGGGGCCGGCGATCTGGAGCAGCGCGCCCGCCTCGTCCTCGCCGACGTGGTCGACCTGGAGCGTGCTGTGGGTGATCCCGTACTCGCCGGCCAGCCGCCCCTGGAGCCGGCGCCGGACCGCGTGGCAGTCGCCGCCGGGGGTGACCAGGATGTGCGCGGACAGGGCGGGCTGGCCCGAGGTGATCTCCCAGATGTGCAGGTCGTGGATCTCCTCGACCAGCGGCTCGGTGACCATCCGGTCGGCCACCGCGTCCGGGTCGATCCCGGCCGGGGCGGCCTCCAGGAAGATCCTTCCGGAGTCCCTGACCAGCGCGATGCCGGCCTTGAGCATCAGCGCGACGACGATCAGCGAGGCGATCGCGTCGGCCCGGGCGAAGCCGGTGGTCACCACGACCAGGCCGGCGACGGCGGTGGCGATGAAGGCGTACAGGTCGGTCAGCACGTGCTGGAACGCGCCCTCGACGTTCAGCGAGCTGCGGTTGGCCTTGGACATGCACCAGGTGGCCGCGAGGTTGACCACGATCCCGATCAGCGCGGTGACCAGCACCAGCGAGCCGGTGACCTCCGGCGGCTCGAACAGCCGGGTGATCGCCTCGTAGCCCAGCCAGGCGGACAGCACCAGCAGGGTCACCCCGTTGGCCTGCGCGGAGAGGATCTCGGCGCGCTTGAGGCCGTAGGTGTAGCCGCCCCTGGCCGGGCGGGCGGCGAGCCGCATGGCGATCAGGGCGAGCACGATCGAGGCGGCGTCGGTGAGCATGTGCGCCGCGTCCGAGATCAGTGCCAGGGACTGCGCGGCGAAGCCGACCACGACCTCGCCGGCCATGAAGACGACGATCAGGGCGAGGGCGCTGAGCAGCCAGCGGCGGTCCGCGTCGGCGGAGACCCCGTGCGAGTGACCGCCGTGCCCGTGCCCGGCGTGTCCGTGTCCGCCGGACCCGTGCGAGTGCTTGTGGTCATGCTCATGATCGTCGTGCGATTGCTCGTGCCCGGCCATGGAAGTCCTCTCTGGGCGCACGGGTGGGAAAGGGGGCGCGTAACGACCGGCCCGCAACCGAAGTGAACCGCAGAATCGACAAAGATCCAAAGGTTGTACTGGTGACCGTTGTCGTTCCCGTTCAGGCGGCCGTACCCGATGCAGCCCGCAGCCGCCCGGCGGGCCGAACTCCCTTGCCCCCGCGCCCAGTTGCGCTACCCCAGCGCCAGTGCTTCGAGCGCCGCCGCAGTGGCCGCCCGGACCAGCGCCCGCATCAGCCGCAGGTCGTCCCCCTGCTCCGGATGCCACTGCACCCCGAGTACGAAGCCGGGGCCCTCCACGGCCTCCACCGTCCCGTCCGGCGCGTGGGCGCTCACCCGCAGGCCCGCCCCCACCCGGTCGACGGCCTGGTGGTGGAAGGTCGGCACCTCCAGCTCGTGCTCCGGCAGCAGACCGCCCAGCAGCGTCCCCGGCACCGGCCGTACCGGGTGCGATCCGTAGCACCCGGGCGATCCGCCGTGCACGTCCACCGGCAGCACGTCCGGCAGGTGCTGCACCAGCGTCCCGCCGCACACCACGTTCAGGATCTGCATCCCCCGGCAGACCGCCAGCAGCGGCATCCCCGCCGTCAGTGCCGCCCGCAGCAGCGCGACCTCCCAGGCGTCCCGCTCCGGGGAGTCCAGCTCGGCCGCCGGATGGGCCGGTTCCCCGTAGTACGCCGGGTCGAGGTCGGGACCGCCCGCGATCACCAGGGCGTCCAGCCGGGCCAGCACCTCCGGCGCGCGCTCGGGGGCGTCCGGCGGCAGCAGCACCGCGATCCCGCCGGAGTCCCGGACCTGCGCCGTGTACCGCTCGGGCAGCAGGGCCACCCGGCGGCCCCGCCAGTCGCTCCAACTCGCGTCCACCAGGTAGGTGCTGACGCCGATCAAAGGCCTGCGATCCATGGCGCGCATTCTCCCCCCGAACCACCTGATCAACCGTCAGCCACGCGCGTCGGCGCGCCACGGCCGCCCGCCCTCTTCCGCCCCGCGAGTCGCAGGCCGTACGGTTTGCTGTGACCGCTTGATCTCGAAGAGTGATCGAGGAGGAGGGTTCCGCCGTGCCCGAGAACGCCGCGTCCCGGAAGGCCGCAGCGGGTTCGCCGCCCCGGCCTCCGCTGAGTCTGGACGGGTTGCGCACCCTGGTCGACGCCGGTGAGGTGCACACCGTCGCGCTCGCCTTCACCGACATGCAGGGCCGTCTCCAGGGCAAGCGCTTCGCCGCCCGGTTCTTCCTCGACGAGGTCGCCGAGCACGGCGCCGAGGCCTGCGACTACCTGCTCGCCGTCGACGTCGACCTGAACACCGTGGACGGCTACGCCTTCTCCTCCTGGGCCACCGGCTACGGCGACCTCGCCATGCGCCCCGACCTCGGCACCCTGCGGCTGACCCCCTGGCAGCCCGGCACCGCCCAGGTCACTGCCGACCTCGCCCGGCACGGCGGCCACCCGGTGGACGCCGCCCCGCGCCAGCTGCTGCGCCGCCAGATCGCCCGGCTCGCCGAGCACGGCCTGGCCGCCGACATCGGCACCGAACTGGAGTTCCTGGTCTTCCGCGACACCTACGAGCAGGCCTGGCTGGGCGGCTACCGCGGCCTGACCCCGGCGAACCTCTACAACGTGGACTACTCGATGCTGGGCACGGCCAGGGTCGAACCGCTGCTGTCCCGGATCCGCACCGAGATGGCCGGCGCCGGCCTGGTGGTGGAGTCCGCCAAGGGCGAGTGCAACCTCGGCCAGCACGAGATCGCCTTCCGCTACACCGACGCCCTCACCACCTGCGACCAGCACAGCGTCTACAAGACCGGCGCGAAGGAGATCGCCGCCCAACTCGGCTGCGCCCTCACCTTCATGGCCAAGTACGACGAGCGCGAGGGCAACAGCTGCCACATCCACCTCTCGCTGCGCGACGCCGTCGGCGCCCCCGCCTTCGCCGACCGGGACGGCCGGATGACCGACACCATGCGGCACTTCCTGGCCGGCCAGCTGCTCGCGCTGCGCGAGTTCAGCGTGCTGTACGCGCCGAACATCAACTCCTACAAGCGCTACCGCCCTGGCTCCTTCGCCCCGACCGCCGTCGCATGGGGCCAGGACAACCGCACCTGCGCCTACCGGGTGGTCGGCCACGGCCCCGGCCTGCGGATGGAGAACCGGGTGCCGGGCGGCGACGTCAACCCGTACCTCGCGGTGGCCGGGATGATCGCGGCCGGCCTGCACGGGCTGCAGCGCAAGCTGGAACTGCCCGCGCCCTGCCTCGGCAACGCCTACGCGGTCGACGAGTACGCGCGGGTGCCCGGGTCGCTGCGCGAGGCGGCCGTGCTCTGGGAGGGCAGCGAACTGGCCCGCGAGGCCTTCGGCGACGACGTGGTCGAGCACTACCTGAACATGGCCAGGGTCGAACAGGCCGCCTACGACGGGGCGGTCACCGACTGGGAGCGCTACCGATCCTTCGAACGGATGTGACGCATGACCGAGGGACGTGAGCCATGACCGAGCCGACCGCGAGCACCGCGCCCGAGGGCGCCGCGAGCGCCGTCCCCGCGAGCACCGTCCGCAACCCCGCCACCGGCGAGGTGATCGCCACCGTCCCCGACACCACCCCCGACCAGCTGGCCGCGGCCGTCCAGCAGGCGCTGAAGGCCCAGACCGGCTGGGCCGCGCTCGCCCCCGGCGAACGCGCCCGGCTGCTGCGCCGGTTCGCCGACCAGGTCGACGTGCACGTCCCCGAACTGGCCGCCCTGGAGGTGGGCGAGGCCGGCCACACCGTGGCCAACGCCCGCTGGGAGGCCGGCAACGTCCGGGACCTGCTGGAGTACGCGGCCGGGGGAGTGGAGCGGCTCACCGGCCGGCAGATCCCGGTGGCCGGCGGCCTGGACGTCACCTGCCACGAGCCGATCGGCGTGGTCGGGGTGATCGCGCCGTGGAACTTCCCGATGCCGATCGCCGCCTGGGGCTTCGCCCCCGCCCTCGCGGCCGGCAACGCCGTCCTGCTCAAGCCCGCCGAGGCGACCCCGCTGACCGCCCTGCGGCTGGCCGAACTCGCCCTCGCCGCCGGCCTGCCCGAGGGCCTGTTCCAGGTCGTCCCGGGCGCGGGCGCCACCACCGGCCGGGCCCTGGTGGACCACCCGGCCGTCCGCAAGATCGTCTTCACCGGCTCGACCGTGGTCGGCAAGGAGGTCGCCGCCCGCTGCGCCGCCCGCGCCAAGCGGATCACCCTGGAACTCGGCGGCAAGAGCCCCAACATCGTCTTCGCCGACGCCGACCTGGCCCGCGCCGCCGACCCGATGTCCTTCGCCGACAACAGCGGCCAGGACTGCTGCGCCCGCAGCCGGATCCTGGTCCAGCGCGAGGCGTACGAGGACTTCCTCGCCCTGCTGCTGCCCGCCGTCGAGGCCCTGCGCACCGGCGACCCGACCGACCCGGACACCCAGCTCGGCCCGCTGATCTCGGCCGCCCAGGTCCGCCGGGTGGCCTCCTACCTCACCCCCGAACTGCCGGTGCTGGCCCGCGGCGAGGTCCCGGAGGGGCCCGGCTACTGGTACCCGCCCACGGTGATCGCCCCCGAGGACCCGCAGGTCCCGGCCGTCACCGAGGAGATCTTCGGCCCGGTCGCCGCCGTGCTGCCGTTCACCGACGAGGCCGACGCGCTGCGGCTGGCCAACGCCACCCGCTACGGCCTGTCCGGCTCGATCTGGACCAGGGACGTCGGCCGCGCGCTGCGCCTGGCCCGGGGCGTCCGGGCGGGCAACCTGTCGGTCAACTCGCACTCCTCGGTGCGCTACTGGACGCCCTTCGGCGGCTTCGGCGAGTCCGGGGTGGGCCGCGAGCTGGGCCCGGACGCGCTGCGCCACTTCACCGAGACCAAGAACGTCTTCATCCACAGCGAGGAGTGACAGCCCGATGAGCGAGAAGCACGCCGCGCAGGACGGCATCGTCTGCCGCCGCCTGGTCGGCCGCACCGCGGTGGTCACCGGCGCGGGCAGCGGGATCGGCCTGGCCTCGGCCCGCAGGCTGGCCTCGGAGGGGGCGAAGGTGGTCTGCGCCGACCTGGACGAGGCGACCGGGAAGGCCGCCGCCAAGGAGGTCGGCGGGCTGTTCGTGCACACCGACGTCACCGACCCGTACATGGTCGAGGCGCTGTTCGACGAGGCGTACGAGACCTTCGGCAGCGTGGACGTCGCGTTCAACAACGCGGGCATCTCACCGCCCGAGGACGACTCGATCCTGACCACCGGACTGGAGGCCTGGCGCAGGGTCCAGGAGGTCAACCTGACCTCGGTCTACCTGTGCTGCAAGGCCGCGCTGCCGTACATGCGCCGGCACGGGCGGGGCTCGATCATCAACACCGCCAGCTTCGTGGCCAGGATGGGCGCGGCCACCTCGCAGATCTCGTACACCGCCTCCAAGGGCGGGGTGCTGGCGATGTCGCGCGAGCTGGGCGTGCAGTTCGCCCGGGAGGGGATCCGGGTCAACGCGCTCTCGCCCGGGCCGGTGGACACCCCGCTGCTGCGCGAACTGTTCGCCGCGGACCCGGAGCGGGCCGCCCGCCGGCTGGTGCACATCCCGCTCGGCCGGTTCGCCAGGGCCGAGGAGATCGCCGCTGCGGTGGCCTTCCTGGCGAGCGACGACTCCTCGTTCGTCACGGCGAGCGAGTTCCTGGTGGACGGCGGCATCTCCGGGGCGTACGTGACCCCGCTGTAGGGCCCGCCGCGAGGCCGGCGGAGGCGCCCGCGGCGGGTTCTCACCGGAATCTCATCGAAAACGGCGGGAATACCCTGCCGCGCTGATTTCGCGTTTATCCGGATGCCTTTAGATTCTTTGTCGTGAGTGAGCAGATTCCCGCCGGGTGGTACCCGGACCCGAAGGACACCACCGGCGACCCGAGGCCGCAGCGGTGGTGGGACGGCAGGGGCTGGACGGCCGACACCAGGCCCGCCCCCTCGGACGCCCCGGCGCCGGACGCCCGGACGTCGGTGCCGGACGCCCCGGGGGCGGAGCCGACGGCCGCCGCGGACCAGGCGCCCGGCGC
>NZ_MSJQ01000387.1 GCF_014596515.1 Streptomyces sp. CBMA156 | reverse complement strand
GCGCCGCGCTGGACGGGGCGCAGCAGGCGGGCGGCGTCGAGGACGTCGGCGATCGGGGCCTGGCCGGGGTCGGCGTAGCGGGTGGCGTTGGTGAGGACCGGGAGGAGGTCGAGGTCGGCGGCGAGGCCGACGGTGCGGGCGGCCAGGCGCAGCGAGCCGGGGCCGGTGCCGGTGCGGCGGTGGTGGACGGCTTCCAGGCGCAGGTGGGGGCCGAACCAGGTCCGCCACGGGGCGAGGAGTTCGGTGGCGCGGTCGGGGCGGCCGGCGGCGAGGGCGCGGACGGGTTCGGATCCGGGGCCGAGCAGGGCGGTGAGGCCGTCGGTGTGGGCGGCGAGGACTTCCAGCGGGACGACGGGTTGGCCGCCGCCGCGCTCGGCGCGGACCGCCCAGGCCGCGGTGATGAGGGTGCAGAGGTTGGCCCAGCCGGTGCGGTCGCGGGCCAGCAGGGTGACCCGCGCCGCGGACTCGTCGACGAACGCCCCTCCGCGGGCGGGGGTGCGGCGGCGGCCGGCGGGCCGGTCGGGCTGCTCGACAACTCCGACGGCGAGGTCGGCGCCGAACAGCGGCCGCACCCCGGCGGCGGCGCAGGCCTTCGCGTGGCGGACGACGCCGGAGACGGTGTCGCGGTCGGTCAGTGCGAGTTCGGTGATGCCGCGCTCGGCGGCCCGCTCGGCGAGGGCGGCCGGCGGGGAGGCGCCGTAGCGCACGGAGTAGCCCGAGGCGGTGTGCAGATGGGCCGTGAGCACCCTGCATCGCCTCCTGTCCGGTCGGCCCCCTTCGTGTCGTTGGTCCCGGCTCCCCTCCGGCCCCTGTATTCGATGCTACGTTCGATTATGGATGCAAGCTGCATTACCGCAGGTGGGGGACGTGGAACAGAGTGTGGTGTCCCGTGCCACCGAACCTGGATCGATTGCCACTGAAGTTGGACCACTGCCCGGTTCGTGCCATCGATCCTTGACCGCCCTGGTCAGGGCCTCACCGAGCGGTGTCAGGCCCTTGCTGGATGATCTGGCCATGCTGATTGCGACCAACGAGCGCGGCCACGTGGTGAAACGGCCGTCCAAGCTGGCTATCGGGACGATGCTGGCCAACCTGCGGCGGGGAAACGCCCACATGGTCCTGGAGCGGGTGGACGAGGAGCAGCCCGGAAGTTGGTACATCCAGGTCCGGCTCCGCGAGAACAACACCTTTCAGCTCGAATACAGGGACGGCGTGGCTGAGCTGCACTATCAGACACTGACGATCTCCCAGGAGAAGGTCCTCGGGGCACTGCTCGGCTGGGCTGGCGCGAAGCCGGGCTGGCGGGACGGCTTCATGTGGAACAACATCGGTGAGCAGTTCAGCCCCAGCGACTGTGGATCCCCGGCGCCGCCCGGCGGTACGAAGCTGTCGACTATCCAGGAACCGCTCTGACCAGGGCGGTCAAGGTTCGGTGACACGAACCGGGCAGTAGTCCAACTTCAGTGGCAATCGGTCAAGGATCGGTGACACAGGACATGTGGTGCCCCGGCGGCGACGGCGGGGCGGCGTCCGCCCGACCGGCGCCCGGGCCAGGGCCGTTCCCTCCGGAGCGCACCAAGGCCCTACGGTGAGGCCATGAACCTCGGTGACCTCCAGGGCCTGATGGCGCGCCGCCGGGCCGGCTCCGGCCTCAGCCTCAGCGAGTTCTGCGCCGATCCCCTGATCGCCGCGCTGCGGTGGCCCGAGGACGTCGTCGAGCAGTGGCTCTACGACCACGGTGACAACGGCGCCTTCCAGCGCGACTACGGGCACGTCGACCTGGCCCGGATCGCCTGGAGCCTCGAACCGGTCACGGCCACAGAGCTGTGCGGGATGCCGACCGGAGCGTCGGATGACGGCTGCATCGACTACTACGCCGAAAACCCGGACTACTGGGCCGCCGCTCGGAGTTCAGGCGCTCACGAGGGCGTCGCACGCTGCTGGGCGGAGCAGGGGACCTGGACGCGGCCGCCCGTCCTGCTCGACCGGGCGCTGGTCTACCCGGAGGGCACCGGCACCGGCCTGCAGGTCGTCGAGGGCCGGACACGGGTCGGCGTGCTGAGAGGCCGCAGCCGCCAGGGATCGCTCGTCGCCGCACAGCACCAGGCCTGGGTCGGACGTCCCGCGCCCGTGTCGGCACGCTCCTCGGCGCCCCGGGGTGCCGATAGGCTTCCGCACTGACGGCGCCCGTCCCCCGTCGCCCTTTCGCGGCGTGCTCTCGGCGTCGCGGGCAGAGAAGGGCACCCGGTGGAGCGCACGGAAGAGTTCGGGCTGGACATGGACGGTCTCCTCTCCGAGATGGCGGCCCTGTACGCCCGTGAAGACGGTGACAGCGCTCCGCCGCTGATGCCGCTCGGCGGCATCGGACGGCAGGAAGGCGAACGGGTCGTGGACCTGGACGCACCGCTGCTGGGCCACGCCACCCGCGAGATCCGCGACCTGCTCAAGCGCGGCCAGCCGTACGGGCTCGACGTCCGCGACGCCCAGCGCGCCGTCCACCTCGACCGGGCCCGGTGCCTGGAGCTGCTGGCCGCCGCCGTCGAAGCCGGCTACCTGGCCGCGCCCGAAGACCTCCACGAACCCCGGCACTGCCACACCTGCCGCACCGACGACTGCGAGTACCACGAACACCGGACCTGGAAGCTGACCCCCGCCGGCCGGAGCCTGGCCCACGCCTCCGGCCGCAAGCCGTCCACCCGCAAGAACGCCGACGCGCTGGTCGCCAAGGTCGTCAAGGCCGCTGAAGCGGTCAATGCCGCCCCCGACGCGACGCTGTGGTGGGTCAGGGAGATCCGGGCGGTCGGCCCGTACGCCGACGACGGCCAGGAGCAGCTGCTCCACGTCGACCTCGCCGTGGACCTGCGCCCGCGCCTGGACGACCCGGCCGAGCAGCGCAAGGCCGAACAACGCCTGCGCGACGCGGCCCGGGACCGCGGCGAGCAGGAACGGGTGTGGGACATGGTCGGCTACGGCCACTGGCAGACCCGGCTCGCGCTCGCCGGGCGCAGCAAGGTCGTCCGGTTGTTCCGGCCCGCCCAGGGACTAAAGGCCCCGGTGCTCTTCCAGGAGGAGCGGGACCTCACCACTCCCGCCGTGCCGAGCGCACCCTACCGGCGGCCTGCGGAGACCCCGCTGGAGGCCTGCTCGTGGTGCCGACGGACGGTGCCGGCGGCGCGGGTCGCCCGGCGCGGCTGCGCGCTGGCCTCCTCCCCGGTCGCGCTGTGCGAGCAGTGCCTGTCGCTGGGCTGGACCGATGGCCTCCAGTACCAGGGATCGTGGCAGGTGTGGGCGTGGCCCGTCGTCCGCGACCTGCGCGGGTCGCTCCCGCAGGCCCCGTTCCACGAGGCCGGGTGCGCGCTGTGCGGACGCGAGGACGCGGTGGAGCGGCCGTGGTGGCCCGGCGACGATCGGAACGGCTCCGGCACCGACGGGCAGGAGCCCGTCGTGATGAGGCTGTGCGACGTCTGCCCGGGCCTGCTGGAACTCGTCGACGCCCCCGGGCGCGAGGGCTGGTGGTGCGCCCGTCACCAGGCCGCGTGCCTGACCGGCATGCACGCCCTGCTGCACCAGGGCGCCAGCGCCGACGCGGCCCCCGGCACCCGGAAGGCCCGCAAGGCGCCGCGGCTGACCCCGCTGCACCGGGAGGTGCTGGACCTGGTGGCCGAACACGGGGCGCTGTCGGCCTGGGACCTGGCCCGGGCGCCGTTCAGCCAGGACCACCAGGACTCCCGCTGGTGGCAGGTAAGACTGGCCCACCTGTTCGATCACCGCCTCATCACCGGAGTCCGCAACGGGAGCGGGGAGGACCGGGAGCTCGTGCGCGCCACCAGCGAGGCGGAACGGGACCTGGCCGCCCAGCTCCGGGCCCTGCACACGCCGGGGCCGGTGTGGGACGGGGAACGGGTGGTGGAGCCCGCGCCGCCGGCAGGCTGGCCCGAGCTCCGCGGCCAGGCCGAACACACGGCGGCGCTGATGGACCAGGAAGCGCTGCGGCGGCGTGCGGACCACCCCGTCCCCGAGGCTCCCCGCGGCCGCTGGGGCTAGCAGACCCCCGACCTCGCGGGTTACCGCACTCCCGGCAACGCCTGGGATGCCATCGAGGTCATGCCGGACACGATGCGCCTGGACGACGAGGACTTCGTGAAGCTCTACCGCGAACGGGTGCAGCAGGAGGAATCTGTGCGCAACAGCTGGCGGCGGCGCTCCATCCTTACCGCGATCGCTGGCGGCCAGGAGCAGCCTGCCGTTCCGGCAGAGGATGCGGGCAGGTCGTCGAGGTGGGTGCCCATCTGATGGGCCGGGCGCCAAAAGTTCTCTGCTTCAGCCATGATCTGATAACTCTCAGTGACTGTCGGCGTGGCCGTCGGTGCGCGGAGCGGTCTCGGCCCCGAGACGGTTGGTCCGCAGGGATGCCGCGCCTCGTCCCTCTTCCATGGTCGCCCGGTCCCGGGCCGTCTGCCAGCCGCCTGCCACCGGAGCGGCATGGCATGTCGGCGCGGTTGCCCGAGTGCCCGGGCCTCCTGTGGTGAGCCTCTTGGTGCTCCAACCCGGGAGTGTGGTCGAATCCTGGCCGAGCAGCGCGTCGTGGTCGCCGCCGAGGTCGCCACGGAGGGCCATGGGCCCGATGGCATCCACCACGGGTGCGGCAGGCTGGCCGCCGCACGGTTGCTCGGGATTTTCGAGGGCGGGTGTTGACCTGACGCGGCCCGGCCCGCAGGTGTTCGCGGGCCCGGTGTGCCGGGTCCGCGAACTGGCGGGACCGTTGGCTCACCCACGAGGGTGGGCCAGGCGCCGGAGGGAGGCCACGTGCGGACGGCATCCGAGTCCGCAGGTTCGGGCGCCGCAGCCCAGCCGTCCGCTTCCTCCAACCCGGCACCGGGTCGGCAAGCCACCATCATCCATTAGCGAGCTAACTGAGCAAACGTCAACTTGCTTTTTCTGTACAGCGCTTGTGTCCTAAGCTGCCAGCAGCAATTCGGCACATGCCGACTTCCTGTTCCTCCCCATGGGCCTTCGTGCCACGGGGGCGCAATGGCCGCTCGACGGTCGCGCCACGGGCCGGGGATTCGGACTGGAGTCCAGAGGCCAATATCGCCCCCGCGGCGTGCGGTGCTGGCAACTGAGTGACCCCTGTGTGCTTCCACGGGGTCCGGGCCCTTTGCTCTGCCCGGACCACCAGGACCGGGCCGACCGCCCTCTTGCAGGAAGCCCCCATGACGATCACCGAATCGGTGACCCCCGCGGCCGACGACGAGTTCGACGCGCCGCTCACCAACCCCTTCCCCGGTGCCGACAAGTTCACCTGGACCCTCGCCTTCTCCGAGGCGCTCGGGCTGGAGACCGGGCTCCCGCCGCTGATCACCGACGCCATCGCGGCGTTCGTGGTGCGCCCCAAGAACTACCTGACCCGACAGCGCGGCCAGCAGACCTACCGGATGCGGCCGGGCTTGATCGTCCCGGACCTGTCCACCGGTCTACGCGTGCTCACCGTCCGCACCCACGGTTTCGCCGGCACGCCCACCGAGTACAACGAGCGCGTCCGCAGCACGTTCGACTCCCCCGCCCAACCCGACCCCGACCCCGAACGCACCCTGCCGATGCTGGTCACCGGTGACTCGGCCGACGGAACGCCCCTGCCCTATCTGACGACGGCGCAGCCGGTGCCCGCGGGGACGCTTAACTCCCTGCTCGGCATCATGGACACGGCACTGGACAAGGCCGACAGCGACCGCCCGTACGATCTCAGCGACAACCTGCGAACCTTCGGCCAGAACACCAGCACCCTGCACGTCCCGCTCCTGCGGAGCGTCGCCGAGGTGCGCGACGGCCGCCCCGCCACCCGCCAGATCCTGGACCTGGTGGCCATTACGGGCAGCAACCGCTCCCGGGCCCGCCTGAAGCTCCACGGACTCACCGCCGAGCAGATCTGCTTCGGCATCCCCACCGGTCGGCTGTTCCTGCCGGACCCGAAACCGGGCGAACCCGCCCACTCCAGCCACATCGCCGACCCGAGCACCTGGGTTCCCGCGTACGCCAACGCCCTGCGCGACGCCTACGAGGCCCCCGGCCACCTCCTGCACGGCACGGCCCGCGCCGCCGCCATGATCGCCACCGTGCAACTGAAGATCATCGTCGGGACGGACAACCTTGGGGAACTGCACAACACCGTCTTCGACCCGAACCGCACCGACCACCGGCACCCCCCGCTGGACTACCCGATCGCCGAGAAGTCCAGCGCCGACATGCGGGCTGTCCTGCGGGACGCCACCACCCGTGGCCGGTTCACCGAGGCGTGGCGCGCCTGGCTCGCTGGCGAAGCCCCCGCCCCCGAGGGCGTGCCGGACACCATCCTGGAGGCCCGGGACCTGCGCGACCGCACCCTGTGGGCGCTGGCGTTCCCCGAGGACCGCGAGCACGACCGGGAGGTCGCGCAGGTCCTCGGCGAGCCGCGCCGCTCCAGCACCGGCGCCCAACACGTCGCGCTGCGGCTGCGGATGGTGTCGGCTGCGATCGCCCTCGGCTACCGCAACCGGTGGAACCCCCGTCTCATCGACGGTGTCTTCGGCTACCGCTTCATCATGGACGGCCACCACCAGGCCAAGATTCCGCACTGGGCGGACGCGCTGGCCGCGGCGGCCCACAGCACTGAAGACCTGCGGCAGTTCCTCAACACCCGCGGCCTGCACTGGCTGGCCGAGCACGACCTGATCGAGGCCGACCGCGGCTCCGCCGACGCCCAGAAGGCGGGCCGTCGCAGCGGCGTGAACGCCCGCAACGCCATGCTGGCGGAGAGCAGGGCAGCGCAGGCCGTGGGGCTGCTGTGGGAGATCGCCCGGGCCAACCAGCACGGATCCCCGCCCCGCCAGGTCGACGCGGAGGGCGCGCCGATCGAGGGCAGCCGGGCGGACCAGACCTGGTTCAACAGGGTCTTCCCGAAGGTGGCCAAGGCGAAGAGCACGGGCATCGGTAGCGGGAAGGGCAGCCGGACCGACTCCACGCCGCCGAACCAGCCCCCGCCGTCGAAGCAGCAGGTTCTCGTCGGTGCCCAGAACGTCCTGGTCCACCAGGCAACCAGTGCAATGCCCTCGGCGGTGCTCAACCTCATCCGCGCCGTCCGGCAGACGGTCGACGCGGGGCTCGCTGCCGGGGAGGGCGGGCTGCAGAACATGCCGCCGGACTCCGTCAGCGCGGTGTTCAAAGCAGTGAGCCTAGTCCAGCAGGACCTGCGCAACCTGCAGAGCACCCTGCTGGACATGCAGCACGGGCCGGCGGCCGTGGTCGCCTCCGAGGTCGAGCGGTTCCTCAACGAGGCGGCCGAGGGCACGTGGTGAACCGCTTGCGCCTGCCCGTCGGCCCGGCGCTGACCATGCCGCTGCTGGCCATGGTCTCCATGTCCGCGGGTCGGCACCTGCAGCAGGCCCATCTGTGCCCCACACCGTGGGCCGACCGCGCACGCTTCGACGCCCTGGACGTCCTCACCGCGGTCTACCTGGTCACCGACACCACGGGCCGACTGCGCTGGCTCGGCCAGGCCAGCCGCCCCGTCCAGGTCCACGTACTGCCACATCTCGGCAATGGCGTCCACGTCGACCCAGGTCTCCCGTGCCTTCTTGCCTTTGGTGATCTGGGCTGACAGCGGAAACGGTAGCGGCAGCGTCGTCGGCCGGGTCGGCAGAGTCGGCAACTCGTAGGTGAGTAGATGCGTGAACTCCTGTGCGCGCAGCCCACTGGACACCACCAGCTTCGCCATCGCGGTGTTGCGCCCCACCTGGCGGCCCCGGAAGGTGTCCGGTACGCCGCCGGGCCCCAGACCCGCCAGAGCCCAAAGGAACAACTGAAGGAAGTCAGCCTCCAGGTACGACAACGTCACGTGCGGCTTCGGGGCCCGCAGCGTCGCCATGTTGCGGCGGGTCTCCACGGGGCCGGCCTCGGTAAAACGCCGGACCAGGGCATACGTGAACGGCACCGCCGTGCAAAAGCCCTCCTCGACAGCCCACTGGTAGAACCGCGCCACTGTGTTCACGTTCTGGTTCCACGTGCTCACGTCCCAACGGGCCGAGAGCGGACCGGAAAGGCGGTACTCGGAGAAGCTGCTGAGGGCTGCACGCAGGGTCTCGCGGTCCGCGAACGGATGGACCCCGACCTCAGCCAGGTGCTCCAGCCAGGGCTTCATCGCTTGCGCATAGGTCTTCCAGGTCTTCTGGGCCGGGGCGCCATCCAGCGGGAGGTTCTGCAACCACAGGTTCACCGCCACCGTGGGACGGGCCACACCGGCTTCCTCGAACAGCAGGTCATCGTCGATGAGTACGGGCATGCCCTCACGTACGAGCGGCTTCGAAGACAGACCCCAGCTCTCCCAGCCTTCGCGGGAGAAGTAGATCAGGTGCATGGGTGGCACCGTAGGAGTGCGACGCAACAGAGTGCAAGAACTATTGACAATCCCAGGAGTGCTGAGGCAGAGGCAATGAGACATGCCAACTAAGCAGAGATAACGCCGGCCCTGAGTACGTAGACCGCGTCGCCGATCATCAGGCCGCGGCGCTCGATGTCGCCCGGGTTGTGGAGGGTCGCAAACGTGACGGTCACGCCGTCGATCACGACCGGCTCCAGGACCGCGCGCGGCGCGATGATCCCGGTGCGGCCGACGTTCCACTCGACGTCCAGCAGCCGGCTCACCTTGTGTTCGGCGGCCAGCTTGCGCGCGACCGCCCAGCGCGGCGCCCGCGAGCCGGACCCGGCGTCGCGCTGGTCGGCCGCGGAGTCGGCCTTGACGACGACGCCGTCGATGCCGAAGGGCAGCGCGGCGCGCAGCGCGGCGATCTCGTCGATCCGCTGCTGGGCCTCTTCCAGCGTCGAGCAGCGGGCGGGCGCGGCGGCGGTGGTGGCGGCGGTGTTGGCGCCGAGCGCGGCCAGGCGCTCCAGCAGGGTGCTGTGGGTGAGGTCGTTGTCGAGGCCGAACGCGCCGTAGCCGAAGAAGGTCAGCTCGATGCGGTAGGGGCGGTCCTTGGCACGCAGGGTGCCGGCGGCGCCGTTGCGCGGGTTGGCGAAGGGGGTGGCGCCGTGGTCGGCGCGTATCCGGTTGGCGTGGTCGAACTGGTCCTGGGTGAGCAGGACCTCGCCGCGCAGCTCGACGTCGATCGGCTCGGTGAGCGCGGCGGGCAGGCCCAGGACGGCGTCGGCGGCGTGGCTGATGTCCTCGCCTGCGAGGCCGTCGCCGCGGGTGATCAGCCGCTCCAGGCGGCCGGCGCGGTAGCGGGCGGCGACCGCCAGGCCGTCGAGCTTGGGCTCCACGCACCAGGCGGTGACGGGCCGGCCCAGGCGGCGCTCCAGCCCGGCCGCCCAGGACGCCAGCTCCTCGGCGGAGAAGACGTTGTCCAGCGACAGCATCGGCACGCTGTGGGGCACGTCGCCCTGGACCGCGCCGCCGGCGACCTTCCCGGTGGGCGAGTCGGGCAGCACCTCGTCCGGGTGCGTCTCCTCCCAGGCCGCGATCGAGCGCACCAGCGCGTCGTACTCGTCGTCCCCGAGCGGCGTGGCCCCGTCGGTGTAGTACGCGGCGGCGGCCTGCACGGCAGCGGCGACCGCATCGGCGTAGGCGGAGGAGGACGGGAGCGGAGCGAATGCATCGATCATGGGGACATCATCGCGGCCGGCACCGACAAGTCCCCGTCCCCGCTGCGGAACGTCAGTTCGGCCATCGCCGCGACGGTCGGCCGGGACGGCTACGGGGCCGTGACCGGAGCGGCCGCCTCGGGGCCGCCGACGACAGCGCGGCGGATGGCCTCCCAGTCTTCCTGCCGCCACCAGTCGAACAGCTGGACCGTACCCAGTACGCCGACATCGAGGGTGGCGACGAACGGCGGGCGGGAGTAGACCGCACCGGCACGCTCGTTCGGCGGCAACCTGGTCTGGTGGTTGACCACCAGGAGACCGTCGTCCAGCGGCTCACCGGGCCGCAGCGCCTCCCAGGTCTGTTGGTGCTTGCGGAGCTTGTCGACCAGATTCTCCGAGGCCGGTCCCCCCGCCGACTTCACCTCGACCAGCACACGGCGGCCGGCGGATTCCACGAGCAGGTCCGCCGACTGGGTGCCCAGCTCGTCGTCGAGCCGGGTCACCGCGAGGCCCGCCGCGGTGAACGCTTCCTGCACTGCGTCCTCCAGCAGCCGGCCCGTGCCGTACAGCAGGGTGTAGCGCAGCGGGTCGGCCAGCGCCTGGGCCTCGGCGAGCCGGACGTCGAGCTCTGCCTTGCGCTCTTCGTAGGCGCGCTGGTGGTCGGCGATCTGTGTGCGCAGCCGGGCCTCGGCGGCGGTGGCGAGCGCGGGGTCCCGGACCAGCGGGGAGCGGGCGCGCACCAGCGCGCCGGGTGCGTACAGCGGCAGGGCCTTGTGCATCAGCCAGTCCGTCAGCCGCCCCAGGTCGGTGTCGTGGGGCACCACGAACCAGCGGGCACTGCCGTCGTCGGGCACCCACACCCCGGCCACCGGGTCACCGAGGCCGTCGACCAGGATCGGGCGCAGCGTGCCGGTGGGCGGGCCGGACTCCCAGATGGCAGTTCCCCTGGCCATTGGGATCCTGGCCTGCTGCAGAGTGAGGCGCGACCAGGTGGCCTCGGCGGGCCGGTTGAGCAGGCGCAGGGCGAGGTCGTGTTCGGCGTCGTCCAGGTTGTCGGCGGGCCGGGGGCGGATGCCGGAGGGTAGACGCTGGAGGCCGATCGCGCCGTTGTCCTCGGGCAGGTTGATGCTGGGGGCGACGTCGCCGTGGAAGGCGCTCCGGGTGTACGGGCCGGCGCCTGCGAGGGCGATGACGAGGGCGGTCTCGCCGCGCTGCCGGGCGCCGGCGGCGTAGCGGGTGTAGGCCTCCTGTTCGGTGGCGGGGCCTCGGTTCGGGCTGAGGACGGCCGCGCAGTCGCTGGTGTCGGTGCCGGTCCACCGTGGCTCCACCCCGAGCGCCGCCCGGTCCGGCTCCGCCGGCCGGGGTTCTTCGCGGAGTTGTCCGTCCGGGACCGTCGAGTTCACGCTCAGCACGATGGGGGCGAACGGCTTGGGCTGCCGGGGCTTGCGGGCGATGTGTATGGGGAGCAGGCCGACGGCTTCGGGCGTGCTCATGGGGGACACGGTATCGACACGGGCACGGTGCAGGTGGGCGCGGCGGGTGCCAGGCCGGGACTGGCCGCTGCCCGGCGGTGCCGCCCGGGTCCGGGGCGCTTACAGGGTGGTTGGGCCGTGCTGCGTCGACAGGTTGACGACGCGGGTTCCGGGCGGGGCTTGGTCGACGACGGCACGGTGCTCGGTGGCGCCGGCGGTCAGGACCACGAGCCCGGCGAGCTCGTCCCGGCCCGCGCGGTGGGCGGCCGGACGGAGAACGGCGTACGGACGGCCGGCGGCGTACACCGGGAGGCCGCCGGCCCACCGGGGTTCCGTGATTTCTTCGTGGCCCAGGCGAGCGGGCCGGCCGCTGTCGGCCCGGACCCACCGGGCGGCCGCGGCCTCCAGCCGGAAGCGCTGGCCCATCGGCATGGCGGCCCGCCAGTCCTGTCCCGCTCCCGGTTCGCCCCACTCCTCATGGCGTCGGCGGCGACGTCGCTGCTCTCGGCGGCCTGTTTCGCCTGGTGCGCGTGGTCGGCTTCGGCGTAGGCCTGTGCCCGCTCGACGTAGCTCGGTGCGGTCCACAGCACCTGGTGGCCGTCGTTGCCGGCGGGCAGCCGGTGAGGGACCATCCGGTCGCCGAGCACCCAGGCGACGACGTCGCCCAGGGGCGCGCTGACCTTCTCCCACCGGCCGTGGCCGTGCGGACAGCGGCATTTCTTGCGGCACGGCACCGCGGTGAAGCGGGCGACGCCGCCGTGCACGCCCCAGATCTCGGTGTCGGCCGGCCCGCGGGCCGAGACCACTACGGTGGGCGCCGCGCCCACCCAGCCCCGGGAGGACAGCGCCACCCAGCACACGGCGACGCCGGCCCCGGCGTAGCGGTCGGTGCGCTCGCGGAGCTCGTCGCGGGTGATCGGGGAGAGCTGCGCCTCCCAGGCCATGCGGCGGGCGCCGTCGGTTGAGGAGGCCATCACGTCGGCGCGCCAGCTGCCGTCCGGTGCCCGGAGGCGACGCTGTCCGTGAGCAGGCCGCCCGACCGTCGGGCAGACTGAAATGCCACACAAGGAGGACGCATAGATTCCGATGAGCCGATGTACCGGTTCCGGCGCGACGTCACGCGGCAGAACAGTCCCCCGAACCTTCTGGACGTGACAGGGGCGCACGGTCTGGCCCAAGCCGCCGGCATAGCGAGCGTCTGGATCCGCAAGGGCATCGCCGACCGCGTTGAGGTACTCAACCGGCAACGACTGGTCCTTGTAGTCTCACGGTTCGACGTCCGCGTGCTCGATGATCCGCGCGGGCAGGACACCTACCAGGTCCGGACTCTGGACCGTCAGCGCGCCTTGATCTGCCTCGGCCACGCAGCCCACCTGCGAGACGCATTGCTCATCGCCGACAAGTACATGCCGTCCCGAAATGCGTCTGCTGCCGTGGAGATTCGCAGGGGTAGCTCCACCGTCGCCCTCCTTACCCGGGCGGACCTGGGCCGGCTGTGGCCCGGACGTGGCGCCCGCAGCCGTGCAGAGGACGCCGACGCTGTGCAGCTGTGCCTCACGTGCCTCGAAAGATGATCTTCGGCTAGATTGCTGTCCTGCCCTTGGCTACGGGTCCAACCGTGGAGCCCGCAATGCAGATAACGCGGGTGTCGCAGTCCGCCCCTTGGGAGGCCCAGTGGGGGAAGCGGTCACGGGAGTAGCCGGCCATCGGACGCGCCGCGGCAACGGTCAGCGCGGCCAGCTGCGTGCGGGCCGTGGCGGGGTCCGACGGCGGCGGGCCCGGCCAGGCCACCGAGGAAGCGGCCGGTGGGGCGGCGTTCGGCGCGGCGCGCTCGGATACCGCCGGCTTCCCGCAGGAGGCGAGGAACAGGACCGCGAGGATCACCGCGACGGCCCGGGCGGCGGTGTGCCGGGCGGATCGTGTGGTGGAGGACATGAGGACAGCTTGCCCTGCTGGCGGTGGGTCACCAACAGTGTCCTCGCACTGTCCACTATCAGGTGAATTGCTACTGAATCGGGCTGGCGGTGCGCCAGCATGACGGCGTGAAGAACGCGAAGACCTGGCATGAGCGCGGAACCCATGTGGAACGCCGGCCCTCGCCGCCCGTCGGGCGCCGAGAGGCGGAGCAGTTGATGTGCCCGCGTTGCCGAGCGAGGGCGGGAAGTCCCTGCCGTGGCGAGCAGGGGCAGCCGATCAGGCCTCACAAGCAGCGGTTCGACGCGGCCCGCTCCCAGGGGCAGCGGTCCGGGGCGCGGCGTGGTGAGCCGGTGCCGATCGAGCGGATCCGTCCTGTGCCCGCGCCGGCGCCGCGGCCGCAGGGTACCGGGCGGACGGTACGGGGTGTGCCGGTCGTTCCCGGGCCGGCGGGCGGGGGCCCGCCGGCGCCGCCGCAGGCGGCACTGCTGGTCGACTGCCCCAAGTGCGGGATGGGAGCGGGGACGTGGTGCCCGGGGCCTGACGGCACGGTGGGTGTGCACAGGGAGCGGAGCGCGGCCGCGCGGCAGGCGATGCTGCACGGCCGTGGTGGGGAGGTCCCCGCGCCGCGGCTCGGACGGCAGCTCAGCGCAGAGCAGGTCCTGGCGGTGCACTGCCCGGCATGCGGGGCTGTGGCCGGACGGCCGTGTCGGGGGCCGGCGCCACGCGGGGAGGCCCTGGCCGAACCTCACCCGCACCGGGTGCTGGAGGCCCGCCGGGAGCTCTTCGGCGCCCGAGGAGCCCCGGCGGTTGCTGCTCGGGCCAAGAGTGCCAAGCAGCGGGGCCCCGGCGCCGCGGGCGGTGCAGCGGGCAACAACCCGTTCATGGCGGCCGCGCAGGAGCTGATGGGCAAGCGGCCCTCCCAGGCCAAGACCCGGTCCAAGCTCAGCCAGAGGGAGCTGGACGCCCAGTATCGCCGGGCGCTGGCGGCCAACCCGGGCCAGGCGAGCGCGATGCGTTCGGCGGGCGCCGCCCGCGGCGGGCGTGGCGCGTCTCGCAAGGGCACCGGCATGTACGGGTAGCAGGTGCCTCGCCGCTAGGTTCCGCGGGCCGGCTCGACCGGCCGAGGACGGCCCCGGGCACCCGCCGTATCACCGATGGCTCTGTTCACGTCGCAGAGCAGCGTTTCGACAGCAGTTCGGTAGGTAGCACCTGAACCGGATGCTCACGAGAACCGGCAGCACCTCGCTGGTGACCGGTAGGACGCCGACTACCGCCCGCTCGGGGCACAGGACAAAAGCGCTGGCCACGGGCGCATGTGGCAGCCACCACCGCGTCGTTGCCGAGCGCCGGCGGGTGACTCCCGTTCTCGTGAACATCGAGTCGTCCGGTCTGCGAGCGCCTCCCAAACCCGCGAACATCTGACTTCACGAGTCGTGAACAAAGCCACACCGAGGCCCGGCAAGGGGGTGCCGGGGCTTCACCTGGTGGGCTCGGCCTCCTTGCCGGAAGCCGCCGGGGACCCCTCCGGCGCACGTGGCGCCCGCCAGGCCCGCTCGACCGCGGACACCGGCAGCAACCATAGGTGTGGCAGAACGAGCGGTCCGAGCATGTCCCGGCATCCGGCCGCAGCCACGGAAGAACGCCCACCGCGAGCACCATGCGGCCGTCGGCGGCGCACGGCGGTGGCAGGCCGGCCAGGGCGGCCCGCAGCCGGTCGACGTCCAGTCGGCCCTTGCTCAGCGCTCCGTACAGGGCGCCGTGCCCGCGCCGGTGCTCAGGCGCCAGCGCCAGGTCCACCAGGGTCTTCACGGGTCCGTCGGTGCACAGCATCGCACCGGACCCGCTTGTTCGACGCCGAACGCAGGTAAGGATCTGCGATCGCCGTCAGGGGCGCGGGGCCCACGGGTCGTCGCACTCCATCGGGTCAGGCTGTTCGGGGCGGAGCATCGTGCGCAGGCAGCGCTGCAGCCCCGTCTCGCCGGATCCGCCGGCGGCGGCCATCCAGGGCAGGTCGTCCATAGTGCGGGCGCGCTCCTCGGTGGCGAGGCCGTCGAGGGCTGCGCGCAGGTCGTCGGGAGCGGCTTCGTCGGTGAGGCAGAGCCACCCGATCGCGGCGGCCAGCCGGACTTCGGGGGCTCGGGTGTGGTCCTGCCAGTACTCGCGCAGCAGGGCGGTGGTCGGAGGGTGGGGGTGGGCACGGGTGATTTCGGCGGTGGCGAGGAGCAGTGCAGCACAAACGTCCGGGGCCGGCTCGGCGGCGAACCGGGCGCGGAGGGCGGTGCGGACCGTGCCGTCGAGGTCGGCGACGGTGGCCAGGGCGTAAGCGGCACGGATCCGGGCCACCGGGACGGGGTCGTGCAGCAGAGGGAGGAGGAGGGAGGCGTTGACGGTGATCGCGGCCCGGGCGGCGGCGACCGACCAGCCCGCCGGGTAGCCGGTCACTTCGGAGCCGTAGTCGTCGTAGTCGTCGTGCCGGGAACCGGTGCGGTGGAGCAGCAGTTCGGCGCGGGAGGCGACTCCGAAGTAGCGGGCGCGGGCCGGGGCCGGCACCTCGGCGAGCGCGGCGCAGCGGTGGGAGTTGTGTGGGTCGGCGGCGATCCGGATCAGGAACGCAACGGCGAGTGCGGCGGCGGCCCGCTGGTCGTTGGCGCACATGCCGCTCACCACACCCGCGCCGGCGGGAACGGGAGACCCGCCGGTGCGGAGCTGGCGGACAGCCTCCCGGACATGGTCCCCCTGCGGGAAGTCTTCCCAGGGGACTTCGTCGAGCAGGAATCGGTCCTTGGCTTCTGGCCGGACCGCAGCCGCGACCGCGCGCACGTCGAACGGCCCGTCCGCGAACGAGGACAGCTCCGCCCCGTTCACCAGGGCCCGGCACATCGCGTACGTCGGGTCAGTCCGCCAGTCGCTCATGCCCTGTCTTCCGCCGTCGAGTCCGATCGGAGCAGATCATGCCCGAGCGGACCGACATCGATGGCGAGACACTTCCCTGACAGCGCTCGGGACTGCGGCCCTTCCCCAAACAGACCGCGCGAACGCGTCATCGCCAGGCTCACCTGTTCACAAGTGGACGGTAAACGACAAGCTGACGCGGCAGGCCTGCCGAGCCCTGGCCGTCCGGGCCTCTTCGCCGGTCAGGCGCAGCGCCTCCGGGTCCTGGCCCAGGCGGCGGCGAGGCCGTCCAGCGGAGGCAGCGTCTGCCCCCACGCCGCTTCGACAGCCGGCCGGTCGCCGTCGAGGCGTTCGCACAGGGGGACGCTCATGAGGTGGTCGAGGATCCCGATCCGTCCTGGTGTTCCGGCCCGGAGCCGGGGCCCGTGCCCGGTGAACAGCTCCCGCAGCCGCCCGCGGTGGCGGATCGCGAAGACCTCCAGGTGGGCCTGGTAGGCCCCGTAGCCGTTCTCGCCGTCGGGCAGGGCCGCGACGACCACGGCGCGGACTGCTTCGTAGAGGGCGATGCTGCGGTCCTTCGGCGCCCGGCCGGTTGCCTGTTGGTAGACCAGCGAGGCGGTGGCCAGGAGCGGGCCCTCGGTGCGGCCGGCGGTGTGGGCGTCGAGGCGTTCGGCGAGGGAGACGCCGAGCGGCAGGATCCGCTCCTTGTTCTCCTTGCGGGTCACGTCGAGGTAGGAGCGGCGGCCGCGCTCGACCCGGTCGGTGACGTCGGCGGCGCACATCTCACCGACCCGGCCAGCCAGCGTGTAGAGCAGCTCGACGACCAGGAGGTCGAGTCCGCTCTCCGAGGCGCGGTAGAGGTCCTGGATCTCGCCCTTCTCCAGCACCGGGGTGCTGCTGGAGGTGTTGCCGGTGTCGATCCGCGGCAGGTTGTCGCGCAGCACCGGGTTGCGCAGGCCCTCGCGGCGCTCGGTGGCGAAGACATGGAGGGAGGAGAGCACGCGCAGCTTACGGGCGATGGTGACCGGCCGGGCGCGGCTCTGCCGCGCGGAGCGTGAGCAGCACGGCAACCGCACCCTGGCCCGCGGCGACGCTCAGGTCATCGCCCTGGCCGAGCACCTCGGCGTGCCGGCCGTCACTGGCGATCGCCTCTGGGCCGAGTACCAGCACCTGTTCACCGTGCCGGTGACGCTCTTCCGCTGACGGGCCACCACGAGTCCCCCCGCCCACCGGGCGGGGGGACTCTGCCGTTTCCGGGGCCGCGAGCACCGGTCCGGGCGGCGGGCGTCCTCCGCCCGGGTGACGTGGTCGGTTCAGTCCAGATCAACGCTGGCCAGGGTGACCGCGAGCGCGAGTTCGCAGCCCGAACCGGCAGTCGGTCCCTGGCCGAGTACGCGGGGGCGGTGCTCGCCTTCCTGCTCAGCGTGCTGGTACTGGTCGGTGAGCAGGGCCTGACCGGCAGTGAGGGCATCGCCCTGGCCGCCGTCGGTGCGATCGCCCTGGCGATGCCCGCGCCATCACCGCCGGCCTCGATCCGGGCCAGCTCGCCGGGCTGGCCCATCACCTCGACCAGGCCGTGGCCGCCAGGCCACGGTGTAGTCCTCGGCCCGTACCGCCGAAGCCCTACGCGCGGCCCGGTTCCGCCTACGGAGGGGTGGGTCCGCAGCAGGGGCCGGTTCGGTGGCGGCGGAGTGCGGCCGCGAGGCTGGGGTCGATCGCAGGGGTGCGCCCGAAGTCCGCGTCGCGGCTGGCCGGTAGGCCTGCGAGTGCCTCGCGCACGGGAGCGCACAGGCCGTGGGTGGGCTGGAAGCCGCCGTAGGCGGACAGGGTCGCTGCTCGGACGTCTTCGTGGCCGGAGAGCTGGCGGGCCTGCTCGTACCAGTGCCTGGCTTCGCCCTGGTCGCCACGGCCGGCGGCGACCAGGGCGAGGGCGTAGGAGGCCTGGAGGTTCCCGGCTCCAGCGGCAAGCCGCCACCAGGTCCGCGGTCCGTCCGCCAGCGCTCGGCACATCGCGCCATCCTCGTCGTCGCCCTCGTGGACGGCGAGGTGGCACAGCGCGCCGAGCACGAACGCGCCGTGCGGCTCGATCGCCGGGGTATCGGCGAGCGCGGCGACCCACGCCGGCGCCCGGGCGTCCTCCACTGCGAGGTGGCACAGCGCCAGCAGCTCGAACCTGGCACGGTCCAGACGCATCGCTACCGACGGCGGTCGCGACGCGGCTCCTCGCGCGAGGCGGGCCGCGATCCTGGCCGGGGCGCCGTCCAGGCAGGCAGCGGCCCTGCTCCTGCCGTCGGGCTCCGGCAGGCGGGCTTCGGTGAGCGGTGCCCAGGTCCGGCCGAGGTGAGTGGTCTCGCGGACGGCGTCTTGTGCATCCCGGGTGTCGATCATTGCTCCTCCACGTCCGCGGCTGTCGCTTCCAGGCCCAGCGCCGCGGCCAGCCTGCGCCGAGCCTCCCGGCGCAGGCTGTACACGCCGGCCTTGGTGATGCCCATGATCCGCGCGGCGGTGACGATCGGGTAGCCGATCACGTAGGTCAGCACGACCACGTCATGCTGCCTTTCCGGCAGGTCGCCGATCGCCGCGAACAGGCCGATGCGGCTCTCCAGTGCCTGGAAGGCCTCCCGGGATTCGCCCATGGTGAAGGCGAAGGCAGCCTCGGTGAAGGCCGACGGCCGGTCGAGGCGCTCCAGCGCGTCGTCGACCATCGTCCGCAGCACGCCCCAGCAGAACTCCTCCACGCTCTCCTGGCGGAACACCGTGGTCCAGTGCACGGCGAGGTCGACGAAAACGTCGTCGACCAGGGCATCAGCGGCGTCCGGGTCGCCGAGGTGCAGCTTCGCGTACTCCCAGTACGTCTCGCCGTGCATCACCATCAGAGCGACCAGTTCGTTGGGGAGCGTGGTGTCCCCGGCGAGTTCCCCGGCTTCCGCGAGGGCCTGCTCGGGAGGGTCCTGGTACTGCGCGTCTGGAGCACCGTCATGCGCATCAGCGCGGCCACTGCCGTCGATGCCGACCATCTGCTTTCCGTCCTCCCGCCTCGGGGAACCGGACCGACGGTCGATCCAGGCCTCGGGGCCATCGGGATCAGGAAATCGGCTGAGCACCTCATATATGCAGGCCAGAGGGCGAATGAACACAACTGACCGAAGATCAAGGATTGTGATCAAGTGACCCTCCCCGGATGCGGCGCTTCGATCACCAGGCAGACCGATGTGATCGTGACCGGGCCGCCAGCGGGCCGGTCAATCCGCCCGCTGTCCCGGACGGGGCCTGGTCGGCGACGGGGCGTCGGATGCGATCCTCAGTAGCACCGTGGGACGTACCCCTCCCCTCGGCCCTCGGCGACCGGGGCGCCGACTGTTCTCCATCCCCGTCACACCCGACACCGCGACTGACCGAGCGCCCGGCACGTTGGTGCCCGGATCCGGTACCCGCCTCTTCGGACCGCGTGGGCCAGAGCCGCTGCTCAACTTCCGGTGGCGTGGACCGCGCTGTCGAGCCGGGTCTGTACCTCCGGGGGCAGGGGCGGAGTCCGGTAGGCGGGGTCTCCGCTCTCTGCGGTGCTCAGCCCGGCTTCGGCGCTGATGGTGGACAGCCGCCGGACCTCGGTGACCTCGTGGTCGGTGATCTCCCAGACCATATGGCCGACACCTACGGCGAAGGCCTCGGCCTCGGAACCGAACGACATCCAGTTGACCCGCAGCACGCCGCCGTACAAGGCGAGTGCGGTGGTCATCCACTCCACACTGCGTGGGTCGACCGAGGCGGCCCACTCGTCGTGGCGGGGGTGCGTCGTGTACTCGAAGTAGGCGGGCCCGTCGCCCCGGCGGACGAGGTCGGGAAGAGGGCCTGAGACCGGAAGGCGTGCCGTCTTATCTCGTGCTTCTGAGCCTTCCGCACAGGCTAGCGCGCGTCTTCAACTGTCAAGCATGTCAAGCAAGTAGGCGAAGTCAGTTCAGCGCGAATATCAGTCAACACGTTGACTGGTCAAGGCGTTGACCAGATAGAGGAGTGAGCATGCGCTACCTGCACAACATCGAGACCGCCGAAAGCACCGACTTCCCCGCATGGCAGACGGTGGCCCTGGCCGACGAGCCGGAGGAACACAACGGCACCGCCGCCGACTACGGTCGCGTTGTGCTCGACAATTCGAGCACCCGGCCCGCGAGCTCGGAGCCCGTGCGCGCGTACTCCAGCGCCAGGCCGACGGCGGCCAGGACGGCGGCGGCGAAGCGCGGGTCGGCCGGACCGGCGCCGGGGGCCAGGACGATCGCCTCGGGGAAGAGCAGGTCGGGAACGGGGACGGCGGCTTCGGCGACCTGCCCAGCCGCTCGGCCAGGGAGTGCGGGTGCCCGCCCTCCCACTCCCCCGGGAAGCCGCCCAGGACCATCAGGGCCGGGCGCACGGGCGCGCTGTCCCGGAGCCTGGCGAAGGCCTCCAGCGCGAGGCCGGGATGGTTCGAAGGGGTGGTGCATGACCGCGTCTCATCAGCAGCTGGCCGACGAGGATCCGGGTGGCGAAGAGCCGAAGAACGCGGGGAGGCTCCACAGGGATGGGGTGCGCCGACTGCTTGCCATCTGGCAAGGAGTGAAGATGGCGTACGACATCTGGCAGCTGTCCCAGGACTTCTGGAGCTAGCTGCTTAGCACGATGACCCGGCCGCTCCAACGGCCAGGCCATCGCCAGTGCGACTGTAGAGCCACACCGTAGGTACAGAGGGATCGTCTCGGAACCCCTGGTGTTAGCGCACCAGGCGAGGCGGGCCCTCTTCTTCATGCATTTGATGATGCTCACGCACCTCAATGCACTAAGTCTCTAATGACGATACCAGACGGGCCAGGCGGTGTCGGTGGTGTCGACGCACAGGAGGCAGAGCGTGTGGTCGAGGGTGTCGGAGTCCTTCTGGAAGACGGCGCCGCGGGTGCTGAGGCGGGCGCTGTCGAGGGCCCGGCAGTCGACGTCGAGGTGGTAGCGGCTGCTGCCGTCCACGGTGAAGACGGTGGTCACGGTGCTCCTCAGGCCGCCGGCGCGGCCGTGCTGGTGGTCTGCTGGGCGGCGCGGTAGGCGGCGATGTGGTCGGGGTGCAGGGGGCCCTCGACGAGGGGGCCGAGGTCGCCGCGATGCCGGACGGGTCCTGGCCGGCGTCGACCCGCTGCAGGCGCTCCTCGATGAGCCACAGCCGGACGGCGGCGGCCTCGGCCCGCTCGCGCAGCGCGGTCTCGGGCTCCTGGAGCCGGAGGGTCTCGCCGGCCAGTTCGGTGCGACGCTCGTGCGCCTGGTCCAGGACGCCGCGCAGCAGCTTGGCGGTCACGGCCGGCGTCGGGTCGCGGTCGTCCTGCTCCTGTTCCAGGGCGAGGTGTCCAGCCTCCTGGATCTGCCGGTAGGCCGCCTGGTCCCGGTCGGAGAAGCAGAAGAACGAGCGCCCCAGGGCCGTCTCGGCGCGCTCGCGCCACATGCCGATGGCGATGCGGGCCTCGTCGACGGCGAGGACGTAGGTGTGGTGGGCGACGGACCAGGAGTGCGCGGTACTCAACGCCGCCCAGGCCAGCTCGACCTCGCCCAGCAGGCGGTCGCGGCCGGCGCGGGCGACCTGCTTGTGGGCCAGGCGGTCGCGGACGACGGCATAGCGGGCGACGGTCTCCCTCAGGGCCACCAGCCGCCGGCCCTCGGTGTTGATTCCTCGCCGTTCGGGTCGGCGTCCAGATGGGCCTCCCGCCAGCGGAGGGCGGCCGCGTCGAACTCGGCCGTGGCGGTCTCCTGGCTCCGGTGAAGCCCTCGATGTCGAGGCAGTCCAGCATGGTGATCATGGTGCTCCTTCGGTCGGTGATCGGGAGCGGTGTCCCGGGGACGGCCTACAAGGCCCCCGCGGTGGCCCGTAAGGGGGTGCCGAGGCGGCTGCTGGCAGCATGTCAGCGAGTGGGCGGGGATTCGGTGGTGCTCTGCGGGCCGCCTCGGCCGCCGAGGCGGTGCGCCAAGCTGTCCGCACTCGCCGGACCGGCGTCACCTGGATGGGCCAAACGCGGGAAACGCCGGCGGGTACCACTTCGCACGCCCCCGGTCCGCCGTTCTCCTGGCATGGAGCTCGTCACCGAAGAAGCCGCCGTCACCATCCAGGTCCTGTCCGTCAACGGCAAGCGGATGCCCAAGACGACCTACAGCCAGCTGCAGCACCGGAGCCTGCTGGACGACGACTGCACGCTGCGCGGCAAGCCCTGGGGGTACGTCGTCGACCCGAAGTGCTGCCACCGGTCGTCCGTACAGCCGCACTGGCACGTCCTGTACGAACTCGACGGGGAGCTGTGCGTCTGGGTCGTACCGAAGAGCCTCGACGACGCCGAGTCCCGGCTGCGCGACGTGGTCTACGAAGCCCGGGCAGCGGGCGCCGCGTTCCTCGACGCGTGCGTGCTGGAGAACCGCCGGGGCCGCGACGACTTCTTCCAGGGCCAGGTCCTGGACCTCGTCCGCAACGACGAAGTGCGGGCCACCATCGAGGACCTGCAGGTCTGCCTGCCCTGCTCCCATGAAGCCGCAGAACTGCTCCGGGTGACCAAGGCCAGCTGGTCGACCAGGAGCGCCGTCGAAACGGCGGAGGGCGCGCTCAGCGCGAAGTACCAGGCCCGGGCCAAGGACGCCCGCCAGCTGTACGACGAGCTGGTCACCGACATCCGCTCGGTGAAGCGGGCCCGGACAAACTACAAGTCGGCACTGGAGGTCATCGGCTGGCTTCCTCAGCTCTTCCTCGGCGCATGACCTGCCGCGGACCGCGCCCCACAGGGTGCGGGCACAGCCCCTGGCCAGCCCACGATGGCGGGGAGCCCCGCGCTGAGAGGGTGTCCGCGAACGCCTCGCCCACCGGAGCCGGCGGTGGCCGTCCTCCCCGCCGCCACGGGAACGGCCTCGGTCAGATCAGGACACCCATGAGAACCGCCGCGGCGCTGAACGCGCAGCCGACGTACAGAATCCGCTCGACGATGCCGTCCACCGCCACCGGGGGCTGCGCCATGGTCCGTTCCTCGTGCTCTCGTCAGGTGCTGTCGGGACCCGCTCCCGCTCCGCGGGGAGGGCCGGCGGGCATCCCGGGCGGGAACCTGGCGCGGGTTCAGGGTGTGGGGGGGCGCAGCGGCCGCAGGTCTTGTAGGAGCGCCCACCCTTCGGGCCGGTGCGCTCGGCCATCCAGGCGCGGGTCTCGGCGGCCGTCATCGCCTTCCAATGCGGGTAGCTTCGGTCGTACTCCAGATCGGAGTGGCTGCTGTGAGGGTCGACCGAGTGCGCGTACCGGCGTAGTTCGGTGGTGTAGGTGTCCCCGGCCGGGCGGGCGTAGGCCTGCGGCATCTCGCGCCGGACGACCGAACAGGTCACTTCGTGCAGGCCGCTGCGGCTGGCAATGAAGGGGTACGCCTCCGGCTTCGAGTATCGGGCCCACAGGTCGTCCGCGGCGTCGAGCTCGCCCTCGAACCAGTCGCGGTGCGCTCGGCAGACGGGGCAGTCGCGGTGGTCCTGCTGGCAGCGGGCCTCCAGGTCGCCCTCGTTCTCGAAGGTGTAAGCCTCGAAGGGGACGTACAGCTCGCGGACCGACCCCGCGCAGCAGCAGTTCCCGTGCCTGCGCGGGGTCGGCCCGTCCGTCCCTGACCAGGTCCAGGAGGTCGAGGACGGCCGGCAGTTCGATGCTGTAGCCCCACCCGTCGCGCACGTCGCGTTCCCGTTCCCGGGGGAACCCCTTCGCGAAGTCGAACATGACGCCGGGGAGGGACACTCCAGTGCCGAGGTTGACGTCGACCCGTCCGTGGCCCAGGAGGGCGATGCCCGCCTCGACGGCCTGGCGCGGCACCGTGACCGCACCTGGGGCGCCGTCGCACAGGGAGGGGTTGCCGCTGCGCCGCTGCCCGGCCTTCCTCTTGCCGCCCATGAAGCCTTCCTGCGCGTTGTGGCGCCCGCGGTCGTACTGGCGGGCGCTGTACGGATGGGTGTTCGTTGCAGCGGATCGTACGGGCCGAGGAGCCCGCACGGCATCGGCTCTGATCCGGCGTTGGCCGCGGACGCCTCCGGACGCGGGACGGCCCGTGGGCCCTGCCCCGCCCGGGTGCTCCGCCGCACTCCTGACCATCACGGACGGACGGTCTGGATTACACACCCACTCGCAGCCGGCCGGCTGCCGGACCGCAGCTTTCGAGTCTGGGCCGCCGAGGGTGCGCGTGGTCAGTGCTGCAGGAAGTAGCGGGCCTGTCTCGCGGCGGCGATCGCGGCGGCAGCCGGACTGTCCGCGCCTTCGGGAACGTGCGGGTAGACGCAGTCGAGCAGGTCGTACTCTCCGGCGTCGTCACCTCCCATCGAGCCGGCCACGGCGCAGACCGGGTCGCTGTGCCTGCCGGCCCCGGCCCACGTGCCCGGCCAGTCGGGGTGCTGATCACTCACCTGCGCCCCGCAGTTCCGGCAGACGACCGTCGGCTCCTGACCCGTCAGCGCCTGGGCGGGCCGGGCATCGGCCTCCTCGACCACGTGCCCGACCCGCTGCTCGGACTCGGTGCGGGCGAGCCGGGACCGGTCGCAGGTCGGACCGAACTCGCGATCCACGGCCGTCCAGACGCCGGGCCAGTGCGGGTGGCGGTCGGTGACCGCCATGCCGCATCCGGCGCAGGCCTGCGCCGACAGGCCGTGCGAGCGGAACAGCGCGACGGTCCGCGCCAGCACCGTCGAGGTGTACCGCTGACCGTCAAGGTCGCCCGCGGCAGCCGTCGCGAGGTCGTGCAGGGGCAGGTCCTTCTCCGCCAGGTGCACGTCCTCCCAGGTCTCCAGGCCGGTTACGGGCAGGCGCTGCGTCCAGCCGATCCTCGGCATCACCGTGGTTGACGGCCGGTGCACGACCTCGATCTCCGGCCGCCGGAGTGCCGCGGGCACGTACCCCTCCAGAGCCCGCCGCAGCTGTTCCACCGCCTGGTCCCGGTCGTCCGCGCTGAGCCAGCATGTCTTCACCAGGTCCCGCAGCTGCGCGCACGGGTACAGCGTCACCTCGTACGACCAGCCATCCGGGCCCCTGCGGACTCCCCGCTCGTACTCGCCCCAGTCGTCGACGGCGAAGCACGTCAGGGCACCGGTGTCCTCGGCGGCGGCAATCGCGTCAGCCACCGTCGGGTACCTCTTGGTGAAGCTGTCCCAGGGGGTGCCCAGCGCCGCCCAGCCCTTGGTCATGGCCGCGGCCCGCACCTGCGCCGCCACTGCGTCGACGGCGGCTGCGACCGACGGCGCCGGCGACCACACATGCTTGAATTCCTTGACGGCCTTGACCGACCGCTTCCGCTGCGCCTTCTTGCCCATACTTGTCCCTTCCCGTGATGACTCATCCCTCTCAACGCCATTCAGCCGTTTTCGTCACGTCTGCCCGCTCTTCGGCTTTCGGAAGATCCCGGAGCGTTGACCTGCAAAAACGCTTGCTCTGACGGCTTCTGCGTTGGAGGGCGAGGCACCCGTCAGACATGGAGGCCTCATGAGGCTCAACGCCGACCGGGAGCTCACCGTCCAGCGGGCAGCGGAGCGCATCGCTGCGCTCGCCGGCAGCACGTCCGGCTACGGCCTTCGTTCCTCCGTCCAGGCCCGCGTCATCCTCGCCGACCGCGACCGGCAGGACGTGCCCGTGCGACTCTCCCTCACCTCCGCCGATCTTCAGCGGCTCGCGCAGACGCCCGCGGACCAGGCTGCCCTCACCTGCTTTCGGCTCAACCGCTGGGGCTGGTCCCTGGGCCCGCGCGAACCGGGCCGGCGACGCGCGGGCCTGGTCGCGATCGACGCCGAGGCGCTGCACGAGCGTCTCGCCGCCGGCGACTCCTTCGACGACATCCTGACGGCCGCCGACCACTGGCGCCTGCGCGGGGCGATCGGCGGCCAGCACCTCCAGGTCATCACCAGCCCTCACCACACCTGGACGGAGGCCCTGGTCGTCGACCTCTTCGAGGCCAGGCGCATCCCCACTGCGGGCGGCCGGCGGTTGCTGGTGACCCGCTGCGGGCGCTACGTGCACATCGACAGCGCCATCGAGTTGAGCGAGCTCAGCGAGTTGGAGGCCGCCCGGCTCGTCTACCAGCAGCAGTACCTCCCGGAGGAGGACCTTCCCCCGGTGCTCCTCGCCGCCCGGCACGCCCGCCGGATGGTCGCCGCGCTGGCCCTCCCCGCGGAGGCCCGCACCGTGCACGCGCTGGCCGGGGTCCGGGCGGCCGCGACCGTCACCGAGCTGCTGCGCTCCACCGTCGGGGCGGACGTGCGGGCGCAGCGCGGCATCGTGGCCCAGGTCCTCGTGGAGCGTCATGGTTCGCAGGCGGCTGCGCGAGTGGAGCTGGGCATAGCGAAGTCGACGCTGAGCGAATTGTTGTCCGTCCGCTAAGGGTTGGTCGAGGGCGCGGGGGCCGATGCTGTCCATCGTCTGCTGGCCGTCCGAATCAGCCAGGCGTCAGGGGGCGAAGGCAAGGTAGCTAGCGGTGCCCAGTCCGGAGAAGGTGACGAGCTGGACGGGTTTGAGGCAGGAGAAGGCCGCGTGCATGGCGATGCCTGCGGCTACGGCGTAGGGCCTGGTTGGGGGGAGGATCAGGCCGATGGGTAGCGCGAGTTCGACCGCGATGACCATGATGGACAGCGCGCGCCAGGTCTGGATGTCGCGGGTGGTCAGGTTGCCGAGGTGCTGCTGGGCGAGCCGGGGGATGGCGAACTGGCGGCGGTGGCGGAGGTCGTTCTTGACCTGGGCGTAGGTGTGGATGAACTGCGCGAGGTAGAGGCCGCTGCGGAACTGGCTGGAGCGGATCTTGTGCCAGGCCGAGTTGAGGTAGATGTCCGTGGTGACCAGGACGAGCAGGCACTGTGCCCAGGTGTTGGCGTGGCTGGGGGCGTGCGTGAGGGTGAGCCCGTGGCCGAGGTCTCCGGCGAGCAGGAGGCTCGTGCCGGTGAGGATGATGTAGCGCACGGCGCTCGGGCTTCTGAGGTAGGCGAACTCCATGGCGGCGCCGGCCAGCACGATCGCCAGGGTGAGACGGGGCGCGAGGCCCAGGGCCAGCGCCGGCGCGGCCAGGGCCCGCAGGATGAGCATCGGCCGGTAGACGGTGAACAGGATGCGGGCCCGGGTGCCGCCGTGGCGCCTGCGCGCGAACGCGGCTTGGACCTGGCCCGGGGTGAAGCGGTTCCAGCCTCCGCTGGTGAAGGCGGCGGCGAAGCGGAAGGTGAGGACGGCTCCGAAGGCGATCCTGAACAGCTGGAGGCGGGAGGGGTCGGTGGGGTACTGGAACCCGGAGGTGACGGCGTCAAAGAACCACGACACGGGTGTCGCGCACCTCGATCCGCTGCTCGCCTCGGGCGGACAGGACGCGTCCGTGGCCGTCGATCCGGTCGTAGCGGCCGGTGCGCACGTAGTGGCTGAGGATGGCCTGGAGTACGGGGGGCGGCAGCATGAGGCTGCCGGGTGACAGTTCCGCGTACGGGTTGACCGGCTCGGTGCGGCCGTCCCTGGTGCCGGTGAGGGTGAGGATGCTGAAGGTGGCGTGGGAGAAGAGCTTCCAGCGGAACCAGCGGCCGGGGCGGCGGGTGAAGCCGACGCCCATCCAGAGCACCAGGGCGAGGGTCAGGAGTTCGGCGAGCGATGAGGGCATGACGGATCGACCTCCGGAGCGGAAGGGAGGTGGTGGGGCCTGCGGGTACGGGCGCTCAGCGCTCGGGTCTCACGGGCTACTTCATGAGCGCGGTGGCTGCCTCGTCCAGGGTGAGCGCCCCGCGCAGCAGCGCGGCGACGGTCTCGGTGATGGGCATCTCGATGCCGTGGGCGCGGGCGAGGGCAACGATGGCGTCGGCGCTCTTGACGCCCTCGGTGGTCTGGCGGGTGGCGGCGGCTGCCTCGTCGATGCTCAGTCCGGTGCCGAGGTGATGGCCGAAGGTCCGGTTGCGGGAGAGTGGGGAGGAGCACGTGGCGACCAGGTCGCCGAGGCCGGCCAGCCCGAGCAGGGTCGCGGGGTCGGCACCGAGTGCGGTGGCCAGCCGAGCTGCCTCGGCCAGGCCCCGGGTGGTGAGCAGCGCGAGGGCGTTGGCGCCCATCCCCTGGCCGGCGGCGAGGCCGACGGCCAGGGCGGTGACGTTCTTCAGGACGCCGCCGAGTTCGCAGCCGATGACGTCGGTGCTGGTGTAGGGGCGGAAGTAGGGGGTGCGGCAGGCGGTTTGGAAGCGGCGGGCGGCGTCGGCGTCGGGGCAGGCGATCGTGGCGGCGGCCGGCTGTTCGGTGACGATCTCGCGGGCGAGGTTGGGGCCGGACAGGACTGCGATGCGCTGTGGTGGGATGCCGGTGGTCTGGGCGATGACCTCGCTGGCCCGCAGCCCGGTGTCCCGTTCGATGCCCTTCATCAGCGAGACCACCAGCGTGCGCGGGGGGATGAGGGGGGCCCAGGTGGTGAGGTTGGCGCGCAGGGTCTGGGCGGGGATGGACAGCACGAGGAAGTCGGCGCCGTCCAGGGCGGCTGCGGGGTCGGTGGTGGCCTTGATCGTGGCGGGCAGTTCGACGTCCGGGAAGTAGTGGGGGTTGCGGCCGGTGGTGTTGATGGTGTCGGCGATCTCCGGGCGGCGGGCGTGCAGGGTGACGCCGGTGCCCGCGTCGGCGAGGATCTTCGCCGCGGCGGTTCCCCACGATCCGGCCGAGAGGACGGCCGCGCGGACGGCGGGGTGTGCGGGGCTCATGTCCGGTTCCTCTCGGGGGTCTCCAGGCCTTCCCGGATCGTAGCGGGAACGTGCGGCGGGCCGGGCGGGTCCGGGGGGCGGTGCAGGGTGAGCAGGACCGCGCGGCGGTCGGGCATCGTGGGGCGGCGGCGGTGGGCTTCGGCGAGCATGCTGGCGGCCTGCTCCTGGCCGAGCTCGTGTTCCAGCTCGGCTCGGTGGGCGTTCCACAGGCCGTAGAGCCGGTCCCACATGGCGGGCTCGTGGGGTCGCTCGTCCACGTGCTCCAGCATCAGCCCTGCGGCGTGGGCCTCCTGGGCCCAGGCGGGGTCGGCGGTGCGGCGGGTGGCGCGGGTCAGGGCCAGGCGGCCGCCGGGGGCCAGGACGCGGGCCAGCTCACGCAGGGCGGCCGCGGGGTCGGCGGCGAAGCCGGCGGCGTCCAGGCACACCACGGCGTGCGCGTGTCGGTCCGGCAGACCGGTGTCCTCCAGGGATGCGGCCGTGAAGGACACGCGGGGCTGCGTCAGGCCGAAGTGCGGCGCGCGGGCGGTGGCCTGGTGTACGGCGACGGGGGACAGGTCGAGGCCGACGAGGTCGGTGTCCAGGGCTCGGGCCAGCCACAGGCCGATGCCGCCGGTGCCGCACCCGGCGTCCACCAGGACCTGGCGGGGCCGAATTCGCAGCCGGGTCACCAGCAGCCCCAGCAGGGCCCAGTCGCACGAGCCGCAGGCCCCGACCTGTTCGGGGTAGTCCTCGCCGAGGGCCTGGGCGTAGAGGTCGGCGGTGATCGAGGAGCGGGAGCGGGCCGCGTGGAAGGCGTCGAACCGGCCGGCGAGCCGGGTCTCGTGAGCGGCGCGGCCGGGGGCGGCGTGCGGTGCGGGGGTCATCGGGGCATCGTCCTGGTTATCCGGGAGCCGGTGCCCGGGCACACGACGTGCACCGCGGGCACGAGGCCGTCCGGCGAGGACAGGGTGATCGCGGCCGGCTCGTGCCCGGTGACCCGTTCGACGGCCGCCGCGGTGGTGCGTACCCGCTGGGCGAAAGACCCGGTGGCGGGCGCGAAGCCCTGGACGGCCCGCTGCCAGGGGGTCGGTGTGGGGCGCGCGGGCCGGGCGGGGGCCGCACCGGTCGGTGCGAGTTCGCCGGGCAGGTCGTCGCGGGTCCCGGCGATCAGGGTCAGGCGCGACTGGGCGGCCTCCGTCACCGCGCGCGTGAGGGCGATGCCCGGGCTGTGGTGACAGCCGGCCCCGGCGAAGACCGCCGGCAGGTCCTCCGACCACAGGTGGGCCAGGCACACCGGCAGCCCGTACGGGCCTTCCGCCAGGGCCAGTTCCAGCTCCATGCCCGCCCGCACGACGCGTTCGACCACCTCGCGTCCCGCCGGATCGTCGACGGTGCCCGGATCGATCCAGGTCCGCAGCCGGCCGCCGGCCTGGATGTCGCGGTGCAGCACGTCGCGTTCGACCATCTCGTACAGGCCGTGCAACACCGCTTCCTCGCGGCTGTTTCCGCAGGCCAGCCCCGTGCTGGTCGCCCGCAGCAGGTCCGGGCTCCAGTCACCGCGCTGCGTACGGCGGCGCACCAGGTCCACCGGCAGCAGCATGGTGGTGCCGCGCACCAGTCCCGTCGCCGGTGTCCAGTCCCACACCACCCGGGCGAGCGCCGCCTCGTCGACCGGGCCGTTGAGCGGCAGCGCCCCCACGGGGCAGTGGGGGGCGACGTCCACGGCCCGGCCGCGCACCGGCACGGGCAGGGGCTGTTCGACGTGCCACAGCTCGATCGCCTCCATCACCGCGGACAGCTTGGCCAGGTCGTCGGTCAGCCCCTTGCCCTGCGAGGCGCTCAGGGTCAGCGAGGCGGGCCGGATCGCCGTCCAGGTCGGCAGACCGATCACGTCCAGGTCCGTCAGCCGCGCCACGCGGGTGATCCCGTAGGCCGGCAGGGCCCCGCGCAGCGCCTCCCAGGTCTCTTCCGGGGGCCGGGCCCGGACCGTGCCGGGCAGCTCGACCAGCTGGTCATCGCGCACGGGCATGCTCCTTGCACTCGTCGAAGTAGCCGGGCACCAGGGCCCTTGCCGCGTCCACCGCCCGCACCGCCGACCCCAGCCCGCGGGCGGACGCCTCCTCGTCCAGCCGGCCCTCGTCCACCCGCCAGGCCTGTGTCAGCAGAACGCGGACGAGGCCGGCCCGCACCGCCTGGACCGAGAACCCCGGCCGCGCGCGGGCGGCGTCCCGGGCCGCGGCGTAGCGGGCGACCGCGAGCCGGTCGGCCAGGGTCTCCCCGGCCAGCAGCCGGGCCACCACCCGCCCGTCGCGCAGGTCCACCGGCGGGCGGAACACCCGGTGTGCGGGCAGGCCGCCGGCTTCGGCGAGCCGCTCGTCCAGGGGCCGGCCGTCGCCGGGCGCACGCCGGGAGTGCTCCTGAAGGAAGGCGTGCCAGCGGGTGGGGAAGCGGGGGTCGAAGACCTGCTGGTAGGCGACCCGGTCGAGCGTCAGCAGGTCGAGGCCGTCGACCCGCTGCCGGGCGTGGGCGTTGGCCCACTGCCGGAAGTAGGAGTTTTCCGCCACCGCCGGTGCCGCGGGAACCGGGGCGTCGTCCAGGGCCCGGTGGACGGCGGCCAGGGCATCGGCCCGCTTGAGGTCCCCGAAGTGCGGGTCGGCGGCGCGCCGGCCCGTGAGCCAGTCGAGGAAGTGCACCGCGTCGGCCCGACGGCACATCGCGCGGACCGCCGCCGCGGTGCGCTGCGGGTAGTACACCGCCCGGAAACGCTCCAGCAGGTCCTCGGCGAGGGTCTGGTCCACGACGCCCTCGCCGCGGGCCAGCTCCAGCATGTGCCGGAGATTGACCAGCGGAACGGTCAGCGCCTGCCGCGGCCCGTCAGGGGCCTGCCCGACGGCGACCTCGTCGTCGCCGGTGATCTCACCGCGCGCGTAGGCGCCGTAGACGGCGCCGACACCGACCATCCCGTACGGGGCCAGCTCGGCGGCGCGCAGAGCCCCGATGCTGGCCGCGCCGAACACCGCGATGCCGCGCCCCAGCGCGGCCAGGATCTCCTTGTGGCGCAGGGCCGGGCTCTGGTGGAAGACCCCGTCGATCAACACGATCCGGTCGCCGTCGGCGATCGAGTCAGTGAACAGGTCGCCGTGCCGTGCCGGCGGGTGCGTCCGGACGCGCGGGTGGTGCAGCAGGGACTCGGACGGGCCGAGCGTCGGCCCGACGTACAGATGAATCATCAGATCCCCCAGGAGAAGAAGGATGTCGCCCCGCAGACACGGGCTGCGGGACGACACCCCGGTTCAGGACGCGGCGGTGACTACCACTCCTGCTCGACGTCCTCGGCGAGCACCAGGTCCTCCAGGACCTGCGGGTTCTCCTCCGGGTCGGTGCTCGCGGCGATGGCGATGGCGGCGGACTTCGACTGCACGGTGCGCTCCTTCGGTTCGCGTCCCTGCCCGTCCGTGAGCGGACGGGCAGTGAACGGCGGTGGTACTACGGTCCCGCTCGCGCCCCGCTTCCGTCACGGGCAGCGGTGACCACCTTTTCTGGACCGGCGTCAACCGTGCTGACCTGCGGGGTGTTTCGAGACGGGCCCGAAAAAGGGACGGTTCGTCACGTCGGATTCGCGGAGTGTGACCCGCGTGGCGTAGTCGGGTCGCTACGGTGAGGTTGTCAGGCTGCTCACCGCACCCCACCCGGGAGCCTCCATGCCTCCACGCCCCAAGCCCGGCTGCAAGGCCGACCGGGACTCGCTCCGGACCGAACTGCTCACCGTCGGCGCCCCGATCGCGACGATCGCCGCCGAGATGCGTGCCCGCTTCGGCTGCCGTCCACGGGAAGCCTGGCGCCACGCGCACGGCTGGACGCTCCAGGAAGCGGCCGACCGGGTCAACAACGCCGTCGGGGCCGCCGGGCCCGCGACCGACGCCTCCCTTCTCGGCAAATGGGAGAGGTGGCCGGCCGCGGCGGGGCGACGGGTCACCCTACGGGTGCTCACCGTCCTCGCCGAACTCTACGGCGCCTGCCTGGAGGACCTGCTGGATCTGGAAGACCGCCGGGCCCTGCCCGAGTCCGATCTGCGCGTGCTGCGGCATCAGGGCGCCGGCGATCCGGCCGCGGCCCTGGTGGTGCCCGTCCCCCCGGTGCCCGACGTGCCGCTCACCGGTGCCGACCTCATCCGTACCGCAGCCGACGAGTCGGCACAGTGGACGCAGTGGGCCGAGGTCCCCAACTGCGGCCCCGTCTCGGTGGAGCAGTACGCCGCCGACGCCCGCGGCTTCGCCGCCGACTACCTGATGGCCGAGGACCCGCTGGGCGTCTTCGGCGACACCCACTGGGCAGCCGTGCGGGTGTGGGACCTGCTGTACGGGCACCAGCACCTGGAACACCGTCAACGGCTGTTCACGACGGCGGGGTACCTGGCCGCGATGATGGCCTGGATGACGAGCGACCTCGGGCACAAGCGGCAGGCCGCGACGCACATCCGAGCCGCCATGGTGGCCGCCGAGATGGCCGGCGACCCGGGTCTTCAGGCCTGGGTCGCCGCCACCCGCAGCAAACTCGCGTTCTGGGCCGGCGAGTTCCGTGCGGCGATCCAGCACGCCGAGCACGGCGCCGCCCTCCGGGCCCCCGGCACGGTCACCGTGCTGCTCCACTGCCAGGTCGCGGACGCGTGGGCGGAGGTCGGCGCGCGAGCCGAGGCGCAGGCGGCCTTCGGACGAGCCGAGGAGGCCGCCGGACTCGATCTCGCCGGCACCGTCCACGACCAGGTCGGCGGACTGTTCGCGTGCCCGGACGGACGGCTGGCCAACTACGGAGCAGCCGTCTGCCTGCGTGGCGACGACCCGTCCCGGGCGCTCACCCATGCCGACCGAGGCCTCGCCGCGCTCCAGCGCCAGGAGGTTCGGCCGCTGGGCACCATCGCCCAGCTCCACATCACCCGCGCCGGAGCGCACCTGCTCGCCGGCGAGCCCGAAGGCGTCCTCGACGCGCTCTCCCCCGTCCTCGCACTGCCCGCCGAACACCGCACCGCACCCGTCCGACGGCGCCTGCGCGACCTCGCCCGGGACGCCGCCGGCACGCCGATGGGCAACAGTACCGCCGGACGCCGCCTGCAGGCCGTCGTCGAGACCGCCGTCCGCGAGGCCAAACTGGCACTCTCCCCCGCCGGCCCGGACGGTGATTGGATCGGCCCATGACACACACTCCTGCGCGCATGGCCAATCACTGGTGGTGGCGGCCGAGTTGGCAACCGGGCACCCGCTGGTACACCTGGCACCTGACCTTCGACGGCGCCGACGACGTCCACCGCCTGGCCGCCGACTACCGCCACGCCCTGGCCGACGTCCCCGGCCTCGACCTGGTCCCCGACCGCTGGCTGCACCTCACCATGCAGGGCCTCGGCTCCACCACCGCGGTGAGCGAGACCGACGCGTGGGCGATCACCGACGCGGCCGCCCACCACCTCGCGAAGGTCCCCGCGTTCGACCTCGCGCTGGGCCCGGCGATCGTCACCTCCGAGGCCCTGCTCCTCACCGTCGACCCGCCCGAGCCCGTCCACGCCGTCCGCGCCGCGATCCGCGCGGCCATCACCGACATGTGGCCCGAGGTCCCCGAGGCCGCCGACGGCTTCCGGCCCCACGTCTCGGTGGCCTACTCCAACACCGACGGCCCGACCCAACCGGCTGCCGGCGCCCTCGCCGACGTCACCACCTACCCGGCCACCGCCCGCGTCACCGCGGCCGAACTCATCGTCCTGGGCCGTGACCGGCAGATGTACGAGTGGCAGACCGCCGCCCGCGTACCACTCGGCTGAGCAACACCAGGCCCGGTCCAGGCCGGAGAACCTGCTCGTCACACAGGGCCGCGCCCGCAGCAGGCTCCGGGCACGGCCCTGTCGCCTGCGTCACCGGTGTCAGTCGGCAAGAACTGCCGCTGCGGCTTGGGTGGCCGGTTCGGGGGCTGTGGTTCGTCTACAGGCGGGGTCAGGGGGCCTCTGCTGTGTCCCGCGCCGGCCCGCCTGCCGGGTTGGGCGCGGCGGGCTCCGGGGTGAGCGCAGGCGGTCGGGTGTCAGGTGGGACGGTAGCTTTCCTGCGCGAAGGCGCTCCAGCTGCCGCTGCCGCCAGCAGCCCAGCGCCAGGCCGTCGACGGTGACATGACGGTCGGGTACCTCGCTGGTGCCGGTCTCCTTGGTGTAGGCGGCCCAGGCGGCTGCCAGGCGGGACCACCGCGCCTCGACCTGTGTGTGTGCGAATCCCAGCGTGGTCAGCAGCTTCTGCCGCTTCTCGGGGATTGTGTCCCACTGGTTCCCGCGGTGCCTGGCTGCCTTCTGGCCGAGACGGCGCCCGGCGGCGTTGACGTAGTTGGTGGGCACGTCGAGGTGCCCGAACTCCGTTCGGTAGACGGTGAGGTCGGCGATGAACGTATCCCAGGCCGCGTCTTTGACACAGGTGACGAATCCGAGCGAGGCCAACTGCTTCTGCCGTTCGGCCGGGAGCTGGTCGTAGCGCTTGCGGCGGTAGCTGACGTGTTTGCCGAGGGGCCGTCCGGCCGGGTTGACGTAGTCGAACGGAACGTCGGTGTGGCCGAACTCGGCGCGGTTGGCGGTCAGGTCCTCGATGAGTTCGATAATGCGAACGGCGGTCTCGGCGCCGACCCGGGTCTTCCCGCCTCCGCAGGTGATCACCAAGGAGGCGGCATCGTGCTCGGCCAGAGTCGCGCACGCCGCATCGACGGCCTGGACCTGCTGGGGCCACATCGGCGGCGGGACGGCCGCACCGGTGGCTCTGTTCACGTCGCAGAGCAGCGTTTCGACAGCAGTTCGGGAGGCAGCACCTGAACCGGATGCTCACGAGAACCGGCAGCACCTCGCCGGTAACCGGTAGGACGCCGACTACCGCCCGCTCGGGGCACAGGACAAAAGCGCTGGCCACGGGCGCATGTGGCAGCCACCACCGCGCCGTTGCCGAGCGCCGACGGGTGACTCCCGTTCTCGTGAACATCGAGTCGTCCGGTCTGCGAGCGCCTCCCAAACCCGCGAACATCTGACTTCACGAGTCGTGAACAAAGCCACACCGGTGACGGCGCTCACCGGGCCACCACCGGGAACACAGGTCATCCGACCCAATGCAGCTGGCCGATCCGACAGTTTGGCGGCTTGACCAGCTATTTGCTGCCCGAGCATGCGTCAGCGCCGACCCTCCTGGTTGTGTCGGCCGGTGGCGTGCGGCTGGTCAGGCCGGGTTCGGAAGGTGGGGTGTGTTGCAGTGCTTGGTGCTCTGCGGGAGCGGGGGACCGGATGATCAGCTCCGGCGGGTGGCCGGAGGTGGGGCGCGTGGGTGGGCTGTCGTCGGGCGGACGGTTCATGGGCGGCAGACCGGCTCGAAGGACACGGTTAGGTATTTGTATTTCTCCTCGATTGTGAGGTCGCGGGCGACGGCCTTACAGATCGCGCTAATCGCGGCATCCGGTGTGGCGTCGATGCGCGCACCATTGCGGAGGGCGGCGGCGGCCTCCGCTGTGGGGCTGATGCGGTAGGCGGCGACCGCGAGGAGGGCAGCGAGATCGGGGTCGGTGTCCATCAGGGAAGCGGACTGGGAAGCGAGGCGGTAGGACTGTGCGGCGAGCAGCGCGGCCTGTGTGGAAGTAAGCGCCGCCTGCCGCTGCCAAGACAAGAACCCCGAGGCAATCAGCGCGAGAGCGAGGATGAGAGCGGTGGCCAGGACCACGTTGAGACGCCGGCTGATTCGGGCGGCGGCCTGCTGGCGTTGGCGTCCGGCGGTGAGGAAGTCGTCGAGGTCGGTGGACAGCGGGTGGTGGCTCGCGAGGTCGGTGCCTTCGGCGAGGAGGGTGCCGGTGGGCAGGTCCTGGGGGTCGCGGTGCTTCTGCCAGCGGCTGTACTGGTCGCGGGCGCGGCGGAGCCAGTCGTGGAAGCGCAGGTCCTGCTCGACCCATTCGCGCAGGGTGTCCCAGTCGTGGATGAGCGCGTCGTGGACCAGTTCGGCCACTGCGGTTCCTTCTGCTTCCTGCGGCCGTGCCTCGTCGTGGACCCGGTGAGTGGTGACGATGCGGTGTCGGGAGAGGACCGCCAGGACCTGGTCCACGGCTCGCAGCACGTCGGGGGTGTCGTCGTCGGCGGCCAGCTGGCGCAGTTCGCTGATCGGGAGCTGCTGGCGCGCGGCCGGGATGTTCAGGGAGGGGTCGGCGGGGCGGACCAGGGCGGTGAGGATTTTGCGGGCGATGTCCCGTCGCCGGGGGCCGAGTTCGCGCAGTGCTGTTTCGCACCACTCGGTGAGGGCGCCGGTGACGGCGCCGATGTGCTGGTAGGCGTCGTGGGTGAGGCGGCCGTCGTGCTCCAGGCGGCGCTCCCACAGTCGGGTGAGGGCGACTTCGAGCAGGGGAAGCACGGTGACGGGCGCGCTGGCGCCGTCGGTTCGGGGGTTCAGCTTCAGGACGTCAGCGATGATCTGCTCCGCGAGGCCCGGGTCGAAGGCCGTGTCCAGGTCGCGGGCGGGGCCGGTGACGATCGCGTCGAGGTCCGCCGCGCTCAGGGTGGCCGGGACGTTGAGGACACCATTGGCCCGCTGGGCGGTGTCCAGCAGGTCCGGGGCGAGTGCGGACAGGCGGGAGTAGAAGTCGTCGCGCATCACGAGGACCACGCTGAGCGGGGCGTCGGAGCCGATCGCGGCGGTGATCCGGGCCAGCGCCCCCAGGGCTGCGGGCCCTTCGGACGGGGCGAGGAGTTCCTCGAACTGGTCGACAACCAGCACGCTACGGGGAGCAGGGGGCGCATCGGCCACACCGTCGGTGGCGTCCACCCCGGTGTCCCCGGGCTCGCCCCCGGGCAGGCCCGCGCGGGTGAGGGCGCCCGGCAAGTCCGGGCCCGGCCGCGTGAGCACCTGCCGCCAGCGGTCGCTGCCAGGCAGCCGCCCCGCGGCCAGTGCGGGCAGGACCCCGGCCTGGACGAGGGAGGACTTCCCGGAGCCTGACGGGCCCAGGAGCAGCACCACCCGCCGCCCGCCCCTCAGTCCCGTGAGGACCCGGTCGGCAGCGTCCTCGCGGCCGTGGAACCAGCGTGCGTGCTCGGCGGTGAACGGCTCCAGCGCCCGGTAGGGCGACACGTCCAGCTCATCCGGCTTGTCCGCCTCGTCCAGCCAGGACCACGCCTCGTGCAGGACGGAGGCGGGGGTGACGTAAGCGATGCCCTGGCCCCGGTGGTGGCCATCGAAGGCGGTGATCGCGGTGAGCATCCCCACCACCAGACCGGTCACTTCGTCCATAACCGGGCCGCCGCTGAACCCCTGGGTCAGGTCGTTAGCCCCGGTCAGCTGCAGCAGCTCACCGACTTCGTCGCCGGCGGGCAGGACTCCGCCGGCCGTGGCGAACCCGAAGTGTCCGCCCGGCGGCGCCTGCACGGGGAATCCGAACGAGCGCACCCGGTGCCCGAGCGCGCCCGTCGCGGAGCCAAGCAACACGGGCGCCACCCTCACCGCGCGCTCCAGCCGCACCAGCGCGACGTCCTGCTCGTGCGGCTCGCGCCAGGCGTCCTCCAGCACCCGGCCGGTGACCACCGGGGCGCCGGGTGCGTGCGGGAAGGCCAGCATGACCGTCGAACCGGGGCCGTAACCGCCGTCCAACAACACGTGTGCGCACGTCACCACCAGGCCGTTGGAGACCAGGAAGCCCGCCCCCACCACCAGCCCGTCCCCGTCACGGACCTGCGCAACAGCAGTTGGCAGGCGGTCGCCCGCACCGGCCCGTAAGGTCCCCTGTCCCGTCGTCATCCGGTCAGGCCGCCGGCTCGTCGTCGGCCTCGGGACCTTCGGCCCCAGCCTCACCGGTGTCGGTCTCGTCCTTGCGCCAGGTCACGCGCACCGTCAGATGGCACTTGGCGGCGGTCTTCGTGATCACCACCCCGGCCGCGGCGGAGAGGTCGACCCCGAACTCCACCTCCACCTCGTCCGGCCCAGCCTCCCGCAGCCGCGCCAGTACCGTGCACGCCAGGCCGGTCACCGGCTCCAGGGCTGTTCCCAGACTCTCCGGAAGCTCCCGCACCGCGTCCCCGACCCGGCCCGCCTTCACCGGCCCCGCCGCGAGGTCCTCCGCCTCGACAAGGACCGAACCCCCGCCGTCCAACGGCACCCGCGCCAATTGCTGTCCCATATCGCCCTCCCCACGTGCCGCCCCACGACGGCAACGGCGACACCGTAGTACGCGCACCGGCGCACAGCGAAACCGTGAACTACCCAACAGATAGGGATGATTGGGGCATCATGGCAGGCCGCCCGCACAGCCGCACGACAGCCAGGTCAGGGCCACCCGTGAACACCGGCCTGGGAAACGATCTCCAAGCCACGGGGAAGGGAGCCGCTGAACCCTGAACGAAACCCAAGGTCACCGGATTCTGTCGGTTGGCCACACACGGCGGGCGAGCCCGGAGCGCTGCCCGGCCCCGGCCTGCCGGCGCTTCGCGGGCGCTGCGGCGAGGAGTGCGTCGTTCAGGCTGTCGGCGAGCCGGTCCCTTTCGGGGCCGGCGCCGTTCAGGATTTCGAAAGTGGTGGTGGTGGTCATGGTCTTTCTGGTGTGTGTCGGTGGACAGGATGCGGCGGGAAGTCGGCGGGGTGGGCGGCCAGGATGCTCAGGTCGGTCGGTGGCCGTCCGGGGTGGTGGTGAGGTCGGTGATGCCGGCGAGCGCGACGACGCAGCGGTAGGCGACCGTCAGGGCCAGGAGGTCGTCGTCGTGCGGCACGTGGACGAGGGCCTCGGAGCGTTCGGCCAGGGTGTGGGGGTCGTGGACGATGCCGGCCACGCCCCATGGCAGCGCGTACCGGGCGCGCACGGTGGTGTGGGCGCGGCGCAGGTGGGGGCAGTGGGTGAGGGAGCGCCGGCGGCACTCGTCGCCGCACAGGGGTGGCGAGGTGGTGCGGTAGCCGTCGGTGATGGTCCGGTCGCCGGGCAGTACGAAGAGGAACGAGCCGTCCTCGGCTCCTTCGGCTTCCTCGACGGGGTGTCCGCAGACCTGGCAGAGCATGTTGCGCATGCACAGCATCTGACGCCGGGCGTGGACCGCCTCGTAGTCGGGTCGGCCTTTCCCGCGGGCGAGGGGCTGGCGAATGAGCAGGATGCCGCGCCAGTCGCGGTCTCCGGGGCCCTCGTCCGTGTAGCGCAGGAAGGGGCCCTTGGGGGCGTGGCGTACTTCGAGTGAGCGGGAGTTGGGGGTCTCGTGAGTCCAGGCGGTGATGTACGGGACCGGCCGGTCGTGGTCGGTGAGCAGCTGCGGCATGGTGGTGGTCTCTGGTGATGGTCAGCGGAAGGTCGGCAGGTGGTCGATCACGCCGGCGGCTGTGAGGCCGGCGATCAGCCGGCGGTGTTCGGTGTCGGTCAGGCGGCGGGAGTGCACGGGTGCGTCGCCGTCGACGGGCGCGGGCCAGTGGGAGGCGGGCGGGATCAGGTCGGTGGCGGCGTGGGGGCCGCGCAGCATCAGGGTGGTGGTGCCGGGCAGCATCACGGAGCGGTGCACGAGGGTGGGGGCGAGGGTGTAGGTGCTGCCGGGCAGTTCGGTGGTGGTGACGGCCGGGAGCGTGTCGGTGGAGGTGAAGGGGCCCTCGCCTGTGTCGGTAGGCAGGTGGACGGTGTGGAGGTGGCCGCCGGCCAGAACTCGGGCGGCGAAGGGGTAGGCGTGGCTGTGCGGGAGCCGCTGGCCGTCGGGGCGGAAGTCGGTGTTGAGGCGGATCTCGAAGCCGCATTCGTCGACCCTGGACAGGACGAGACGGTCCAGGAACAGGGTGGCGCGGGAGGCCTCGTACCGTTCGGGGTCCATGACGGCGGTGTGCGCCAGGTAGGTCAGCAGGTCGCGCGCGGCGGCGAGGCGGTGCAGGGCGCCGGCCTGGGCGTGGATCTGCGACAGGCCGGCCGTACGCAGGTCGGGGATCTCGCTCGGCCAGGCCCCGGGGGTGGCCGCGGCGTTGGGGGCGGGGTCGGCGAGGCGGGCCCGGGCGGCCTCGACGGCGGCCCGGTAGGCCTCGCGCGTCAGCGGCACCGGGTCTGCGTCGTCGAGCGGCAGCTGGGTGGGGATGAGCTGGACGCCGTCCTCGGCGCCGGTGAACCGGACGGTGGCGCCGCGGTGGAGGAGGCACAGCTGGCCGGGGTTCAGGGCGCGCAGGTACTGGGGCCGGTCGCCTTGGACGTCGTCGCGGTCGCGGTAGAGGGCCAGGTCCAGGGCGCCGGTCAGGGGGAGGACCGCGGTGGGCCGCGTGGCGGGCCTCGGGTCGGTGGGGGTGCCGTCGGGCAGGCGCAGGTACCAGGCCGGGTGGCCGTCGGCAGGTGTGGCGAGCAGGAGCGTGGTGTGGCCGGCCGCCGTGTAGGAGGTCGTCGCGAACTCGCCGGGGGCGGAGTCGAGCAGGCTCCGGGCCAGGTCGGTGACGGGGGCGAGCCAGGCATCGGAGACCAGCTGTCCGGGGTCGGCGACGGTACCGGGGTCCAGGGCGGCCAGGCCGGCGACCGGCAGGCAGTGGACATCGGCAAGGCAGTGGGGCACGGGTGCGGGCATGGTGGTGTCCTCGGTCGGTCAGGGAGTGGACGGGCTGCGGGTGTGCCACGGCCGTACCTCGGGGGGAATCGGCAGGCGCGCCGGCGGCCGCCCGGCGGCGTCTTCGGGATCGGGTTCGGGCAGTGCCGCTCGGGCCTGCTCGCGAGCCGCGACCAGCTCCAGCCAGCTGCGCGCGAGCATCCCTCGCTCCTTCGCCAACTCGGCCCGGTCAAGCGTGAGTTCGACGCGGTTGCGCTCCAGTTCGGCGCGGGCAGCGGCGGTCTCCCGGCGCAGCTGTGCGACCTCGGCCAGGGCGGCGGCGCTCTGGCGGCGGACCTCACCGAGATCGTCGGCCACCGCCCAGACGCCGGCCGCGTTCGCCACCGCCCTGCCCCGAAGTGATTTCACCTCCTCCAGGGCCTGGCCGGCCTGGTGCTGCGCCTCGTCGAGTTCGGCCAGGGCGTCGGTGAACAGGCCGGCGGTGGTGGCCAGTTGGTCGCGGGCCCGGTGGATCTCCAGGCGCCGGCGGGCGACTTCGGCGACGGTGGCCGCCCACAGCACGTCCTCGGCGGTGCCGCTGCCCTTGTCGGGGTCCTGCTCGCGTTTCAGGCGCTCGCGGACACAGGCCGGCTGCGCGCAGGGGTGCCGACGTGGCAGTTCGCCGAGGTGGTACAGCAGGGCGAGGGCTGCCGGGACAGTGGGTACTTGGAGATGATGGCGGACGGCCTTCTGTTCGACGAACACCAGGTTCTCGGTGATCTCCACGCCCAGGGCTCCGATGGCCGTGGCGGCTTCCCGGGCGGTCAGGCCCTCGGCCAGCATGGCGACCACGGTGCGCTGACGGGCCGTGACCGGGCCGGGCTCGGGCGCCGGCACGTCCTTCGGGATGAGGCCGGCGCCGACGCAGTGGCTGATGAGGTGGCAGGTGTTGCGGGCTCCGGTCTTGGCCCTCAGGCTCCGCAGGGCGGCCTCCACGACCGGCAGGCTCAGCCGGAGCAGTTCGGCCGTCCGGGGGGCGGTGGCGCCGCTGACGGTGCACATCAGCACGCCGTGTTCGCGCTGGGTCAGGCGAATGCGGTGTCCGCACGTGGGGCACGGCCAGCCGCGCACCGGGGAGGTGTCCGTCATGGCCGCGGCTCCGGCCGGGACGCGGGGTTTGTGGCCGGCTGCGGCAGTGCCCAGGGCCTCTGGCCGGGCGGGATCGGGGCGCGGCCCGGCGCGGGCCCGGCCGAAGCGGGCAGTGCGGCCCTGTCCCGCCGGCGGGCGGCGAGCTTGGCGACCGCATCGTCCAGTTTCGCCTCGACACGCTTCTGGTTCTCCGCCAGCTCGTCCTGACGCTTGCCCAGCGCGGTGAGGCGCCGGTTGACCACGTCGCCGGCGCCGAGCACGCGCTCGACCCCGGTGAGCGCGGCCTTCGCCTGGAGTGCGACCACGGCCAGGCCGGCATCGGCTGTGCGCGCGTCGGCCCGGGCCTGCGCGCTCGCGACCTCGCCGGCCAGCAGAAGTTCCGCGGCGGCCAGGACC
>NZ_MSJQ01000386.1 GCF_014596515.1 Streptomyces sp. CBMA156 | reverse complement strand
CCGTACGGCCCGGGGAGGCCGCCGTGCTGCTCCCTGCCGCCCGCCCGCCGCGGCCCTGGTGCGGCCCCGGTGCGGGTGCCGGTGTGCCGGGGGAGGCGTGCGCCCCGTGGCGGGCCGTGCCGGTGGTCACCGCCGGGGTGCGGGCAGCGTCCTTGGCGGGTGGGTCAGTTGAAGACCAGGACGTCGGTGCGCATCGGCAGCGGGCTGCCCCAGCCGATGCTGATCTTGAAGGTGACCGTGCCGTTGCCGGGGGCGATGCCCGACACCTGGAAGGGCGCGGCGCCGACGAACCGGTTGCCGTTCGAGTCGATCTCGGAGGCCGTGATGACGACCGTCGAGTCGGTCCCGATGACGTTCCAGGGGATCTGGAGGTTGAAGGTCCCGTTGCCCGGGCTCCACGTCCACCAGGCCCGCCACACGGCGCCGAGGTTGCCGCCGATGGCCGCGAGGCCCTCGCCGCGGGTGGTGGGCTGCGAGTTGTCCGCGATCTGCGGCGCCCGGGAGGCGGAAGGTTCGACTGTGGTCATGACGGCTCCTTGCGCCGGGAGGGCCCCACGAGCCATCCGGATACGTTGAGTGTCCGCTGTTGAGCACAGTGTCACAATCACTCGTGCGGGTGAACCCCCGGCGCGCCGCCGCACCACCCCGCCGCCGTGCCGCCCGCCGCCGTCCGCTCGCCGCCGTCCGCTCGCCCGCCGCGTGCCGTGCCTGGTCGGTCCGCCCTGGTGCGGGGCCGGGTTCCGGCCGGGGAAGCGCGGCGCCCGGGGTGCGGAAGGTCAGAGGGATTCGGCCCAGGAGGCGAAGTGTGTGGACTCGACGTCGAAGCCCGCGGGATCCAGGTCGCCGAGGTCGGAGGAGAACACGGCGCAGTCCGGGTCGTCGGCGCGCAGGAGGAATCCGCGGCCGCCGCTGTCGTCGCCGATGAGGAGGAAACCCGGTGCGTACCGCCCGACTTCGTAGGTGGTGTTGCGTTCGCCGATGCATCCGGCCGGGTAGACGGTCACGCCCGCCGCGGTGAGCAGGCCGTCCCTCACGCTCCACAGGGCCAGCAGCGGGGCCGGGAGGCCGAGCGGGATCCCGGAGCGGGCGCGCGCCACGTCGGCCGCCGTGGCCGCCGTCGCGCTCATGCCCGCCTCATCCTGGCTCGCAGCCGCAGGTACCAGGTGAGAGCCGCGGCCCCGGCGAGCAGCATGACCACCGAGAACACCAGGGCGGACCAGTCGATCACGTTGCGGCCGAGGGTGTTCCAGAAACCGATGCTCGACGGCAGGGCGGCGAGCCCGGCGTCCCGGGGGTCGTACACGACGGTGACGGGCCGGTCCCTCCCGAGGTCGTCCGACACGTAGGCCAGCTGTGTTTCGACGGCCCGCCCGTCGGATGCCGTGAAGCGCACCCGGCAGTGGGAGTTGGCGGAGACGGACCCGTCGCCGTTGCCGCCCACCGGCACGCACTGGGTGACGACGGCCCGGACCTGTACACCGCGGCCGTTGAGGACCGATTCCACATGGGTGTCATGCGGGATGAGGTACGCCACCGCCAGGACGAACAGCAGCAGCCCGCACCCGAGCATGGCCGCGGACGCGCGCCCCAGGCCTCGGTGGTAACCGCGCACGTATGCCGGTACCGCGTCCATGGCGTCCACTCCCTCGGGGCTGTCGTGCCGGCCCGGTGCCGGGGGCCGGCCCGGTGAGGCGCCCCCCGGGCGGTCGTCCCCGAAACCGCCGGGCGGGCCGCGGCGGCGCATCGGGGAACGTGCGTGCGGGCTTGATGCTAGCGAGGCGGGCTGACAGCCGGGCTTCCGGACGGGGCGCCCGGTTCCTGGCGCGTACTGCGGCGGGCCCGTGCGGGGCGGACTTCCGGGTGAACCCGTCCCGGCCGCAGGCGGGTTCCGGGACCGGCGGCGCCGGCCGCAACGCCGGGGAGAGGTGTGCCCCCGGCGGGACGGGGCCTGTGCGCCGCGCGGCCGGGCCTGTGCGGGCAGCCGGCCGGGGACCGGACCGGTCTGCGACCGGCGTGTGATGGTCGGTCTGCCGTCGCGGCTCCCCGGCGAGCTCGTCGCGGCGGGCGCGGGCCGGCGGATGCTCCTGTACGCCATGCACGGTGTGGCCGGCCGGCCTTCGGCGTCCGGGAGGACGGGCGTCTCATCCGCTCGCCGAGTCCCTCCCCGGGCGGCGGGATCGTCGAGGACACCGGCGATCCGCTTCCCTTCGAGGTCCCCTGCCGGGCCGGGGAACGGCCGGCCGGTGTCATCGCGTGGCCGGGCGAGGACGTCAGGCCCTGCCCGCTGCCCTTCCACCCGCCGGCCATGGGCGAGGACGCGCTGCGCGCGCTCTGCGGGTCCGTCATGGAGGGCCGCCCGGAGCCCGGTGACGTCGATGCTTACGCCATCGCGCTCCACGGCTTCCTCGTACGGGACCGGACGCTCCCGGTCCCGCGGTGACGGAGGCGGCGCTCAGGGCGGCGGTGGCGGGCCATGGGACCCGCCGCGCAGCTGCGTGCCGGGTCCCGGCGGCACGTCGGCCGGGCGGGATGCCGGGTAGCCGCGGGCGCCACCTCGGCGGGGCCCAAGGACTGCGCGTCGGTCCCGCCGGATCCGGCGGGAAGCCCGTCCGGCCCGCTACCCGGCTCTCCCGCACCAAAGGGGGCGGTCCGCCTCGGGATTCGCGCGTTCGGTCACACCGGCGGCCGGGCCGGGGAGCCTCCGGGTGCCGGCCGCAGTGCCACGTCCCGGTACGGGGTCTGGCAGTGGCCGCTCGGACCGGCCCTGCCGGCCGGCGGCGTGAGGCGGGGCCAGGGGTGGCCGGCCAGGTCGGAGGCCGCCGCCCGCAGGAGCTCCAGCACGGTACAGCCCGGATAGTCCGGGAAACGTGTGTAGTCGAGACGGTGGTAGCAGCTCCAGTAGCTGACCACCCGCCTCTGGGTACGGGCGAAGAAGGAGGGATTGTCCACGATGAACCGGCCGTAGGCGGCGCGGAGGGCGGTGCCCGGCGTATCCAGGTCGCCGAGTGCTTCCCGGATGACCACCAGGATCTCCACCACGTACTCGCCGGCCAGCTGCACGACGTACGGGACGACCCAAGGCTGCGCGGAGCCGACGACGCATTCCAGGTGACGCCGGCGGATCCTCCCGTCATGGTGCCTGGTGTACAGGCAGTGCAGGATCGTCAGCTGTCGTGGCGAGAGGGATTCCAGCGCATCGGCCGACGGTTCGTCGTTGTACAGCCGAGTGGGGATCGCGAGGAGCCGGCCCTGCACGTCGACCGGGAACGGGGCCGCCGGCTTCAGCCGTGATGTCCCCATGGCCGCCAGGACCACCCGGACATCGTCCGCGAGCGGGCCGGGGAACGCCATGGCCAGGTGGTCACTGTCGTCGGGAGGCTGGGACACGGCTCTGAGCCTATGCCTGTGACGCGGCGCAGTTCAGAGGCAGGCACGCCCGCGGCGGCACTCGCCGCCGGACGGCAGGCAGGACGGCGGGCGGGGGTTCACCGGGGCGGGGCGTAGCCGCGGGTGCGCACGACGTCGTGGGTGAGGTCGGCGAAGGCGTGGGCGGCGGCGCTGCGGTAGGCGTCGGTGCGGTGCAGGAGGGCGGCGGTGCGGGTGGGCAGGGGAGGATCGAGGGGGACGGGGACCAGCTGGGGGTGGTCGTCGGCGATGGGCTCGGGCAGGACGGTGACCAGACCGGTACGCCGGACGATCTCGGTCAGGGCCTGGATGGAGTCGGCCTCCACCGTGATGCGCGGCGCGGCCCGGTGCCGGGCGAAGTAGGCGTCGATGTGGCCGCGAGTGGCGAAGCCCCCTGTCAGCAGGGCGAGTTGCTCACCCTCCAGAGCATGCACCGGCAGCGGGCTGGGCAGCTCCCGGGCACGCGCGGCGGCGGCGACGAGGCTGAGGGACTCGGTGAACAGTGCGGTCGCCGTGACACCGGGCGGGTGGGGGCCGGCGAACGCGATGCCGAGATCGAGGCCGTCGGCGAGCAGAGCCGCCTCGAGACGGTCCTGCGGCATCTCGGCCACCGTGAGGCTCACCCCCGGGTGACGGGCGTGGAACCCGGCGGCGAGCGGACCGACCAGGTAGGCGGTGAACGTCGGCGTCACCCCCAGACGCAGGTGACCGCGGGAGAGGTCCTGCACATCGTGGACCGCACGCTCACCGGCGGCCAGGTCACGCAGCGCACGCCGCGCATGACCGGTGTAGACCGCGCCGGCATCGGTGAGCCGCACGCTGCGCCCGGTACGGTCCAGCAGCTGCACGCCCAGCGTCCTCTCCAGCTGCCGGATCTGCTGGGAGAGCGTGGGCTGCGAGACGTGCAGCTCCTCGGCGGCGCGGGTGAAGCTGCCGTGCTCGGCCACGGCGAGCAGATACCGCAGGTGACGCAGTTCCGGAGAGGCCATCCACCCACTATAGACAACACCAATGGCTTACATCCCCTACAACTCTTGGACACTATAGATACAGGTCATGCATGGTGGATCTCACCGGCCCACCAGGACCGGCCACCACCCGAAGGGGAGTGACCATGCAGGACCTCACCGACGGCGTCGCCCGTTTCCAGCGGGACGTCTTCCCGGCCAAGGCGGACCTCTTCGCCCGCCTCGCCACCCACCACACCCCCGGCACCCTGTTCATCGGCTGCTCGGACGCCCGCGTCGTCCCCGAACTGATCACCGGCACCGAACCCGGCGACCTGTTCGTCATCCGCACCGCCGGCAACCTCGTCCCCGCCCACAGCCCCGAGCCCGACGCCATCGCCGCCTCCGTCGAGTACGCCGTCACCGCCCTGAACGTCAAGGACGTCATCGTCTGCGGCCACTCCGCCTGCGGCGCCATGACCGCCCTCGCCCACGGCCACGACCTCACCGACGCCCCCGCCGTCGCCTCCTGGCTGCGCCACGCGCACGCCTCGGTGGCCCGCACCGCCGCCGCCGGCGACGTCCCGGCCCTGGTGCGCCACAACGTCGCGGCCCAGCTGGCGAACCTGGCCACCCACCCCTCGGTCGCCCGCGCCCTCGGACAGGGCCGGCTCGCCCTGCACGGCTGGGTCTACGACATCCCCACCGGCCGCGTCGAGGACGTCACCGCCGGCCGCGCCACCGACCTGACCGCCGGCACCGCCCTCGCGGCCTGACCCCCCCCCCCCGCAGCCACACCCCCCCCCCCCGCAGCCACCCCCCCCCCGCAGCAACTCCATCCCGACCCGTCCCACCCCGACCCACTCCCCGGGCCGCCCCGCCTCCCCTTTCCGCGGAGCGGCCACCCCATCGCCGAAAGGACACGACCGATCATGGTGCAGGCACAGTTCAACCGGAGCGCCCGCGAGGCCCTGGCCGACAGGGCCGTCGAGGCCAAGACCCGCAAGAACCTCTCCTGGAAGCAGATCGCCGAGGCCTCCGGCCTCTCCGTCGCGTTCACCACCGCCGCCGTCCTCGGCCAGCACCCGCTGCCGGAGGAGTCCGCCAAGGCCGTCGCCGCACTCCTGGGCCTCGACGACGACGCGGCGCTGCTGCTGCAGACCATCCCGCTGCGCGGCTCGATGCCCGACCGCATCCCGACCGACCCGACGATGTACCGCTTCTACGAGATGCTCCAGGTCTACGGCACCACCCTCAAGGCCCTGGTCCACGAGGAGTTCGGCGACGGCATCATCTCCGCCATCAACTTCAGGCTCGACGTCAGGAAGGTCGCCGACCCCGACGGCGGCGAGCGCGCCGTCATCACCCTCGACGGCAAGTACCTCCCCACCAAGCCATTCTGACAGATCATCACCTGACGGGGGGCGGGCCCGGGACGACCCGCCCGCCCCCCGCTTCCCCTTCCCCGTCCCCGCTCCATCCCCGTCCCTCTTCCCCGGAGGCCCCCTCATGGACTTCGCCCAGCGCACCATCGACATCGCCCGCCGCAACGTCGCCGAGGGCGGGCGCCCGTTCGCCACCGTCATCGTCAAGGACGGCAGGATCCTCGCGGAGAGCCCCAACAGGGTCGCCCAGACCGACGACCCCACCGCCCACGCCGAGATCCTCGCCATCCGCGACGCCTGCACCAGGCTCGGCACCGAGCACCTCACCGGCGCCACCGTCTACGTCCTCGCCCACCCCTGCCCCATGTGCCTGGGCGCCCTCTACTACTGCTCCCCGGACGAGGTCGTCTTCCTCACCACCCGCGACGCCTACGAACCGCACTACGTCGACGACCGCAGGTACTTCGAACTCGACACCTTCTACGGCGAGTTCGCCAAGCCCTGGCAGGAACGCCGGATGCCGATGCGCCACGAGGAACACGACGCCGCCGTCGGGGTCTACCGCCTCTGGCAGGAACGCAACGGCGGCGAACGCCGCGTCGCCGGCGCCCCCACCGCCGCCTGACCCCAAGACCGCGGACACCTGCCGGGTACGGCCCCGCGGTTCACCACCCCTGGGCGAAAGGCCGGGACGGCCTCGATTCCGGCCCCGTCGTCGGGCCCCGTCGTCCGGCCCCCGCCTGGTAGGCAAGTCCCGGCTTGCCTATGGTGGGGAGGTGACCGACGATGGAGTGTGGAAGGCGCTGGCGGACCCCACCCGCCGGCTGATCCTGGACGAGCTGGCCGGGCGTGGCGGCCAGTCGCTGTTCGAGATCCGCGTGCGGCTGACCACCCGGCACGCGCTCGGCCTCTCCCGGCAGGCGGTCAGCCAGCACCTGGCGGTGCTGGAGGCGGCCGGCCTGGTGCGGGTGCGGCGCGAGGGCCGCTACAAGTTCCACGACCTGGACACCGAACCGCTTGAGCGCATCACCGCCCGCTGGCTCAGGCCCGAACCACCCGAGGACGCCCCGTGAGGATCAACCTGGCCAGTGTCTTCGTCGACGACCAGGACAAGGCCCTGCGCTTCTACACCGACGTGCTGGGATTCGTGAAGAAGACCGAGGTCCCGCTCGGCGGCCACAGCTGGCTGACCGTGGTCTCACCCGACCAGCCCGACGGCACCGAACTGGTCCTGGAACCCGACCGGCACCCCGCCGCCAAGGCCTACGTCGCGGCGCTGGCCGCCGACGGCATCCCCGCCACCTCCTTCGCCGTGGACGACGTGCACGCCGAGTACGAGCGGCTGCGCGCCCTGGGCGTGCGCTTCACCCAGGCGCCGCTCGCCCTGGGGCCGGTGACCACCGCCGTCCTGGACGACACCTGCGGCAACCTCATCCAGATCGCCCAGTACCACTGACCCCCGGCCCCCCGACCCCCCGGCCCCGGCCTCCGCCGGGCGTCGGGGCGTCGGGGCGTCGGGGGTCCGGGCGGGGGAGGGGCGGCGGGGCCGCCTTGACACCCAAGGTCGTATCCAGAATATTAGATACGTCCCGACGGGCCGGACGGCGGAAGGAGAGTGCGCGCGGTGGACCCGCTGGCCGTGCACAAGGCGCTCGCCAACCCGGCGCGCGCGGACTTCCTGCGCTGGCTCAAGACACCCGAGCTCTACTTCGACGAGCCCTACTACCGTGAGCGCGGCGTCGGCTTCCACATCGGCGTGTGCGTCACCGACATCCGCGAGCGCTCAGGGCTCGCCCAGTCGGTGGTCTCCGGCTACCTCCAGATCCTGCGCGAGGCGGGACTGCTGGTGTCCGAACGCGTCGGCAAGTGGACCTTCTACCGGCGCAACGAGGAGACCATCGCCGCCTTCGCCGCGTACGCACGCGACGAACTCTGACCCCCTCCACGCACCACCCCTGCCCTGCGGGGGCGCCCGGCCGGCGCCCCCTTTTTCTTCCCCCTAACGCATCCAACTATCTAGATTTGTGTATCCACTGGAGGTCGTCCGTGCCCCGCACCGCCCCCGCCCGCAACGCCCTGGCCGTACCGGTCCTGGCCCTGGGCGTGTTCGGCATCATCACCACCGAGATGGGCGTCGTCGGCGTCCTGCCCTCCCTGGCCGAACGCCTCGACGTCAGCACCGGCACCGCCGGAACCCTGGTGGGCGCCTTCGCCCTCACCGTCGCCGCCACCGGCCCCGCCGGCGTCCTGCTCGCCTCCCGGCTGCGCCGAAAGACCGTCCTGGCCACGGCACTTGCCGTCTTCGCCGTCGCCAACGCCGTCTACGCGCTCAGCGACTCCTTCCCGCTGGTCCTCGCCTTCCGGATCCTGCCCGCCCTGTTCCACCCCGTCTTCTTCGCCCTCGCCCTCACCGCCGCCACCCGCCTGGCCCCGCCCGGCCGGGAAGCCCGCGCCGCCACCACCGTCTTCGCCGGCGTCAGCGCCGGCTTCGCGTTCGGCGTCCCGCTCACCTCCTACGTCGCCGACCACCTCACGGTCCCCGCCGCGTTCTGGACCGCCGCCGCCGTCAACCTCGCCGCCTGCGCCGGCCTCCTCGCCTTCTTCCCCGACCTGCCCGAGACCGGCCGGCCCACCTACGCCGGACAACTCGGCATCCTGCGCCAGGGCCGGCTGTGGCTGGCCGTGGCCGCCGTCACCCTCCTGTTCGCCGCCATGTTCAGCGGCTACGGCTACATCGCCGAGTACCTGGAGAACGTCACCGGCCTCGACGCCTCCCTCACCGGCCCCGCCCTGATGGCCTTCGGCGTCGTCATGACCGCCGGCAACCTCGTCTTCGGCCGCCTGCTGGAACGCGGCCTGGTACGCACCGTCACCGCCTACCCGGTCCTCTACCTCGCCCTCTACCTCCTCCTCGACGCCGTCGGCCCCCACACCGCCCCCATGCTCGCCGCCGTCCTCGTGTGGGGCGCCGTCCACTCCGGCGGCCTGGCCGTCGCCCAGGCCTGGCTCGCCCGCGACGCCACCGACGCCCCCGAGTTCGGCAACAGCCTCTTCATCTCCTTCTCCAACCTCGGCATCACCCTCGGCACCACCCTCGGCGGCGCCATCGTCACCACCGCGGGCCCCCGCCACCTGCCCCTGGCCGGCGCCGCCCTCGCCGCGGCCGCCCTGGCCGCCGTCCTCCTGCGCCGCCGCCTGCCCCAGCCCGGCCGGCCCGGCCGGACGGACCAGGCGGGCCCGGCGGAGCAGACGGAGCAGACGGAGCAGGCGGGCCAGGCCCAGTCCGCACCCGCCCCCTGACCCCTGCCGCAGGCCCCCGCCCCGCCGGGGTACGGGCGCGGGCCTTCGCCGAAGGCCCGCGCCCGTACCCCGCGAACGGCCCACGACCCCCAGCCGCCACGGCGGCCGCGGCTACCGTGGACCGCAAGACGACCCGACAGTCGGACAGCCGGGCGGCCGGGCGTCCGGGCGGACACGGAGGCAGCGCGATGAGAGTGGTGTTCGTGCACGGGGCGTGCGTCCGGGACGGATCGTGGTGGTGGCACCGCACTGCCGGGCTGCTGCGCCAGCGCGGCGTCCCCAGCACGGCCCCGGCACTGCCGAGCTGCGGCGAGACGGGCCCGCCCGCGGGCACCGGCGGTCCGGGACTGCCCGAGGACGTCGCCGCGGTGCGCCGGGTACTGCTGGACGGCGACGAACCCACCGTCGTGGTCGCCCACAGCTACGGCAGCATCGTCACCGCGCAAGCCGCCGCAGGAATCGGGCCGGTCCGCCACCTGCTGCTGATCGCCGGCTACCTGCCCGAGGCCGGACAGAGCCTGGCGGACTTCGGCGACGGCCACCCGGCCCCGTTCCTCGACACCGACCCCGATACCGGCACCTTCACGGTCCGCCCCGAACTGCTCACCGACACGTTCCTGCAGGACTGCGACCCGCACATCCGGACACAGGCCGCCTGCCACCTCGCCCGCCAGAGCACGCAGGTGACCCGCCAGAGCGTCGGGGCCGCCGCCTGGCACCAGGTGCCCACGACCTACCTCGTCTGCGCCCGGGACCGGGGCACCGCACCGCACCTCCAGCGCGGGTACGCCCGCCGGGCCGGCCGCACCGTCGAACTCGACACCGGCCACCACCCCTTCCTGTCGCGGCCCGCCGAGGTCCGGGACCTGCTGCTGAGCCTGTGACCGCGGCGGCACCGGGCCGCAGGCCGGAGCGGGCCCGCGACCCGGCCGCCGAACCGGCCGGGAAACGACCGCGGGCCGGCCGCGAACAGACGCCCCCGCCGTCGCCCCCGAACACCACCGCGACCCCCTCACCCCCCGATCGCGGCAACGCCGCATTCACGCACGTACCTTGCGGCCGTCGCCGGCCCACGGACCAACCGGCCGTTGCCGACACCGGGCGGACGCGCCCCGCCGACCACCCGGCAGCACGCGACCGGATCCGCGGGGACCGCCACCACGCCCACGAGCACCCGCGCCGCCCCACGGCCGTCCTCTGCCGCAGGCACCACGCTGTTGCGACCGGGCACGAAGCCGTACGCCGCGGGGAACGACCCCGTCAGCTCCCCGGCCGCCACTGCACCACCCCGCCGGAAGGCACGGTTGCGTGATCGCCCGGCAGTGCGTTGGCGAGGTTCTGTCCGGGCCCGGGCCGCGGCCCGGACAGGCAGGTGAAGCCGGCCCGGGAGCCGGTGAGTCTTCCGGGTCGCAGCCCGCGACGAACGCGCCCGCCGGGGTTCCCCTGCCGAGGGCCGCGCGATCGGGCTCGATCGTCCCGGTGTGGCGTCCCGCGCTTTCCACGGACGCGCTCGCTCACCACTACCAGCGCATCGTCGCTACGCTCACCGAACAGGCATCCGGCGGGAAGCCAGTGATGTCCTGTCAGGAGATCACTGCCGCACTCGGACCGCGGGGCAGCGAATCGTCTCGTCCTCGCGTGATCGCCAACGAAAGAGCAACCGATGCAACCGATCGTCCTGTTCGACCTGGACGGCCTTCTGATCGACTCCGAGCCGATCTGGGACGCGGCGAAGCGTGAAGTGTTCGGTCCGCTTGGCCTGCACCTCACAACGGAGATGCAGGCGGCGACGCGCGGGCTGCGGCAAAGGGACATGGTGGCCTACTGGTTCGATCGGGCCACCATTCAAGCCGACCCCCACGACGTCGAGCAGCAGATCGTGGCCGCCGTGTGCCGCAGGCTGGAGGGAGTGGCGCTGAAACCCGGCGCCGAACACGCCGTCGCGGCGTGCGCGCGTGCATCGAGGGCGATGGCCGTCGTGTCGTCTTCGCCGGAGTCGGTGATTCGGGCTGCGCTCGCGAGCACCGGCCTTGACCGATCTTTCCATGCCGTGTTCTCGGCCGAAGACGACGAACACGGCAAGCCCCACCCGGGCGCCTACCTCCGCGCAGCCGCCGCCCTCGGCGCGTCACCCGACGAATGCACGGTGATCGAGGACTCGCTCAACGGCGTCCTCGCCGGCGTGTCAGCCCAGATGACGGTCGTCGCCGTTCCCGAGGCCGCTGATCGCCGCGATCCTCGCTTTGCGATCGCCACTCTGGTACTGGAGTCCCTCAAGGATCTCGATACCTCTGTACTCGGCGCGTATGTGTCCAGGGGGAGCCGGGACGCCACGTGGGCATCGCGTGCTGCGGATCCTCAACCGTTCCGCGAACCAGATCGTGCTGTATGACGCCCTCGATCGTGAGTTCGGGCCTTCACGGGTGAAGGCCCGAACTCACCCGGGGACGGTTCACGCTCGCCGCCGGGCCAGCCGGCGGCTCATGAGCATCGTCATCGACCACAGCACCATCCGCTCATGCACGGCGGGCAGCGTCTCGTAGTCGCGCACCAGGCGACGCGAGCGCATCAGCCGGCTCCGCGTGCGTTCCACCACCCAGCGTCTGGGCAGCACCACGAACCCCGAGGCGTCGTCGCCGCGCTTGACGATCTCCAGAGCGAGCCCCGGTTGCTGCTTCGCCCAGCTGACCAGGCGACCCGCGCAGCCGCCGTCGGCCCACACCAGGACGATCCTGCGATAGCGGGCCCGGACACGTTCCAGCAGCGGCATCGCGGCGTCCCGGTCGGTCACGTTCGCCGCGGTGACCATCACGGCCGGCAGCAGCCCCAGGCAGTCGACCGCGATGTGCCGCTTGCGCCCCGGCACCTTCCTGGTCCCGTCGTAGCCGCGGGTGGCCGCCGGCACCGTGGCCGCCGCCCGCAGTGACTGCGCGTCGATCACCGCCGCGGTCGGCTCCGGATCGCGGCCGGCCTCCTCACGGACCAGGCCGCGCAACCGATCGTGCAGTTCCGTGAGCAAGTCCTTCACACGCCACCGCCGCACGAAGGCGTAGACGCGGTCCCACGCCGGGAAGTCGCCCGGCATCGCTCGCCAGGTGATACCGCCCGCCGCCAGGTAGCGAACAGCGTCCAACATCTGTCGGTGGCAGTACCCCTCCGGCTGCCCGCCCCGCCCCTCCAGCCACAGTGGCACCGGCAGACAGTCGCGCACGAGGGCCCATTCCGCGTCCGTCATGTCCGACGGACAGCGAGGTGCACGTCCAGGGCGATCACCCGCGTTCCCGAGCCGGTGAGCGAGGCAATCACACGATGGGGCAGCCCAGTCGGACTCCACCCGCACGAGAGCGTAAGACTGCGACAACAGGGCTTCCTGGTGCGCTCCGCGCCGCACCGCGCCCTGCCCGTCCGCAGCCCGCCGGGGGTCGCAGGCCTCAGCTCACGGCCGGCGCCGCACCACCCCGGCGCCCCGTCGCCGTCATTCGGCGGTGAGCGTCAAATCATGGACCAGGAAGTGGAGTTGCACGTCGTCGCTGAAATCCGCCCACAGCCCTTCGGCGTCGAGTACGGATGCCGCGACCATCCGGGCCTCGGCGACGAGTTCGGGATGGTAGTCGAAGCCCGGCCACGGCAGGACGGGGTAGCCGTTCTCCTCACCGAACCGCCGGACACGCTCGATGTCCCCCAGTACCGCGGGCGGAAGGGACTCGTTCGCCCATGACCACAGCCAGGACTGCCGGGGGACGCTGACGCTGCCGATCATCGTCAGCCGGCCGGTGAGGAACACCGTCCCGGCACGCGACCACGCGATCCGCGCGTCGTCCATCGACCACTGGTACCGCACGTCACCCGACAGTCCGAAGCGTTCGACCATGAGGGCCTGCCGACCACGGGCGCGTTCGCGGGCCGCGAGCACGACCTCCTCCCAATCGGAGTGGTCATGCTTCGAGCGGTCGTCCACTGTGTCTCCTCGCGCCGGAACGGTCGGCAGGATCCTTTCATCCGGGCAGGTGATCCGGTGTATCGGGCCTTGGCCCGCCGGTCCGGGCGGAACCGCTCGCCACTCGCCGGGCGTACGCCTCGCCGGTGGCGGGGACTCCGCCGACTTCATGGCGACCGGGCCGGGGCCGGGGCGGGCGGGCTTCGGCGCACGCGCCGGCGGGGGAGCCGCCGTGCGCAGGTCCGCAACCCGCGCCGGGGACACGTACGGGGCGGGCTTGTCCGGCTCCGCCGGCCGTTCCCGAAAGGTGGTGGAGACCGGCGGCGGAC